>JAZOSY010000042.1:0-6073 GCA_045657385.1 Faecousia sp.
GGGAAGGACAGCCCCTACCATCCTGACACCCCATGAAGGAGAGTATCAGAGGCTGGCCGGTGCCATTGGAAGGGACCGAAGTGCTGCTGCGGTTGAATTTGCCAAGGAGTATGGCTGTATCCTGGTTCTCAAGGGACATGAGACCCTGACCACGGACGGCACCCTTTGCTACCGAAATTGCACCGGAAATCCGGGAATGGCAGTGGGAGGCAGCGGAGATGTGCTTGCAGGCATCATTACGGCACTTCTGGGTCAGGGCATTGCACCGCTGGAAGCTGCAGCCTGCGGCGCTTGGCTTCATGGTGCGGCCGGTGATATTTGCGCTGAAGAAATTGGTCAATACGGTATGCTTCCGACGGATATGGTGCAGGTTCTTCCACGACTTCTCAAATAAGGTGGGAGCCCAATGCGGGTGAAGTTAGCGGCCATTTTGTGCATTGCGATTATGCTTTGCGGTTGTCAAAATTCAGCGGATTCATTGAAAGAAGGTATGGAACTTCGTCGTCAGATTCTTGAGAGCAGCGGATGCAGTTTTCACGGAACAATCACAGCTGACTACGGAGAAAAGGTATATGTCTTCGAGATGGATTGCAAGACGGATAAAGAGGGTACGCTCCAATTTGCGGTTACCTCGCCGGACACTATTGCAGGCATTACCGGTAAGATCGACAACGAAGGCGGCGCAATAACCTTTGATGACAAGGTTTTGGCCTTTCAAACATTAGCAGACGGACAGGTAACGCCTGTGACAGCGCCGTGGCTTGTGATGAAAACGCTGCGAAGCGGCTATATAAGAGACGCTGTGGCAACAGAGAAAGGCTTTGAGGTGTCAATCGATGATACCTACAAAGAGGACGCCTTGCGTTTGGTGATCGGTGTTGTAGCCGGCAAGCCTGCAACGGCAGAGATCTATTGGCAAGGACGTCGTATCTTGACAGTTGCCGTCGAGGATTTTGTTTTTCTGTAACAATGCTTTGAAATGTGCATAGGATAATTTGCATGTGCAACCGTATATTTTTCCGTTATGCGTGGGAGAATAGAATCAGCCGCGTTACATAATGGATTTTACGGTAGCGCCGGCAATGATTCCACGGAGTGTGAAGCACATGGATAGCATAGTCAGGCGCGGTGATATATTCTATGCGGGTCTGTCACCGGTTGTTGGCAGCGAGCAGGGAGGGACTCGGCCGGTCCTGATCGTACAAAACGATACGGGCAATCGCCATTCGCCCACAGTCATTGCGGCGGCCATTACAAGCCAAACCGGGAAAGCAAGACTTCCCACCCATATCAACATTGCGGGCGGCAGCGTGGGGCTGAGCAAGGATTCTGTTATTCTGTTAGAGCAGATCCGCACCATAGATAAACGGCGCCTTCGGGAGCATATGGGTCATCTTGGCGATCAGCAAATGGCATTGGTTGATGATGCGATCGCTGTTAGCTTTGGATTGAATGAGCAAAGGTAATGAAACACCCCCTTATAGCATAAATTTGCTGTAAGGGGGTGTTATTTTGTTTCAAATCTTTGATAAGGAGAGCTGCGTTGGGACGGCGCAAATTCAGCAAGAGGGGCTATACTACCGTATATACTGCAACTGCAAAATCAATGCAGATGGAATCCACAGGGTCATCGTCCGTGACGGCGAAAGTGCTATAGACCTCGGCATTTGCGTGCCAGAGGGAAACCAGTTTGCCTTAACATCACGCGTTCCAATCAAAAAACTGAATGCTGACAGTTGTATATTCTCTCTTGTGAAGCAGGGCGAGAAACCATCGGAACACTGCAGCAGAAGGGAAGTGCCGGTGGAAACGGGAAAACCCTTTCCGGCCCTAGATGAACTAGAGAATGGTTATTTTACGAATGAGGATGTGCCGATGGTCGTTATAGATCCAATTCAAGACCCACAGGACAATGATCGGAACCCAGAACATCTATGAAAATGGGGGTTTTCTGAATTCTGTCGGCAATTCGGTTTGACACAAGGAAATAGTCAATGCGCCAGCCTGCGTTGTTCTGCCTTGCGTTAAACATATAGCTCCACCAAGTGTACGCGCCGGTTTCGGTTGGGTTCAGGTGGCGAAAGGAATCGGTAAAGCCTCCGGCCAGAAGGTCAGAAAAACAGCCACGTTCTTGATCGGAGAAGCCTGCATTTCCTCTGTTGGAGGAGGGGTTCTTCAGGTCAATCTCCTGATGGGCCACATTCAAATCCCCACAAATGACAACAGGCTTTTTGCAATCAAGGGAATGTAAATATTCTGCAAAAGCTTTCTCCCACTTCATACGGTGGTCAATTCGTGCTAATTCCCGTTGTGCGTTGGGCGTGTAACAGGTGACAAGATAGAATTCGGGATATTCGAGGGTGATCACACGACCTTCGTCATCCAGTTCCTCTACGCCGATACCAAGGGTAACCGACAGCGGTTCTATGCGCGAAAAAATAGCTGTGCCGGAGTAACCTTTCTTCTCGGCGTAGTTCCAATATTGATGATAGCCGGGCAGGTCAAGGGAAATTTGGCCTGCCTGTAATTTTGTTTCCTGCAGACAGAAAAAATCTGCGTTCGTATCATTGAAGAAATCCAGAAAACCCTTCTGCATACAGGCGCGCAGGCCGTTAACGTTCCAAGAGATAAATTTCATTGTGTAGCCTCCGTTAGTCTACCTTTGCATATGGTCTTAACTGTTCGAGTTTTGTTTCACCGATACCGCTGACATTTATAATGTCGTCAACAGATTGAAAAGGTCCGTTTTCGGTGCGGTAATCCACAATCCTCTGGGCAATGACTTCACCGATGCCTGGAAGCAAAGTTAGTTGTTCAGCATCTGCGGTGTTAATATTGATTTTCTTGTCTTCAATTTTGTTTTCTGTGGTGCTTTCATCTCCGGTAACGGAATTTTGTTCGCCGGAACCCGTGTTTTGTGATTCGGTGGTTGTGCCAATTGAATGATTGCCGTTGACATCTGTAACGCCTAGGTTTTCTACCGAAACATAGTTCTTCGTTAAATTCCGTCCAATGAAGATACCCAAAACAAGGCAGAGAAAGATAGCGGTAATGCCAATAAGTATCAATTGTGGTTTCTTCATTTGTAAACCTCCTGCATTGACTACTACTTATAAAACTGCTATAATACATTATACACGAAAATTGCCGTCATACAAGTACGGTGTTGGATATACAGAGGGAAGAATATGAAAAAATTTCGCATTGTCAGCTTAATACTACTTTTGGCATTATGTATTCAGCCGGTTTTTGCTACAGATGAAATTGGAAACGCATCCCAGATAAGTGGCTGCCATTCCGTTGATGCACAGATGCCTGTCCTTGGTAATGTCAAGCTTATCAATAACGCTACAGCAATGATTCTTTATGAAACCAATTCGGATACACTTATGTATGCCTATAATGCCGATGCACAAGTGCCGCCGTCCAGTTTGATTAAGATTCTTACAGCGCTGATTGCGATTGAAAACGGCAATCTGGATGACATTGTTACAGTACGCGCGGAAGTGCTTGCTACGCTGCCGGTCGATGCCGCTGTTGTCGAATTGAAAGCAGATGAAGTTGTCACTCTGCGCGATTTGTTGTACTGTATGATGGTTTCCTCAGGCAATGATGCGGCTGTTGTGCTTGCGAATCACGTGATGGGGAATCAGATGAAATTTGTGGCAGAGATGAACCGCTATGCCACCGAATTCGGCTGTACAGGAACGAACATTACGAATGTTCACGGCCTACACGATGCGAATCAGTATACAACTGCCCGTGATATGACAAGGATTCTGGCGAAGGCACTTCAAAACGAACAGTTCCGTGAAATTTTCGGTGCGACACGCTACACTATGCCTGCAACCAATAAATCTGAAGAGCGAAATCTGGTTTCAAAGAACTTCCTTGTTTGCACCGAAGATATGGAAATCTACTACGACGCTCGTGTAACAGGAAGCCGTACCGCAATTGCAAACGATCGCTCTAACAGTTTGGCATCTGTTGCTCAGGTTGGAAATATGGAGCTGATCTGCATTATGATCGGTTCAAGGTCCCAGTATGAGGAGGACGGCTACACTACTCGTGTTTATGGTGGTTATACGGAAACAACAAAATTGCTTGACCAGGGCTTTAGTGGATATAAGTCTGTGCAGATTTTCCACGAGAATCAAGCAGTTCAGCAAAACAGTGTGTTAAACGGTGAGTGTGATGTTGTTTTAGGTACAAATGCCGCTTTGTCTTCCGTCGTGCCCGAAAATGTAGGCGCAGAGCATTTAGTTTATCGATTTGTAAATGTGGATGGATTGAGCGCGCCCATCAAAAAGGGTGAACGCCTTTCTACTGTCGAGGTTTGGAATGGGACGCTTTGTATTGGACAGGTAGACCTGTACGCTATGAATGATGTCGAAATTGCAGGCCCTGAAAATGACGACCGCCAGACAGGTGGCGTAAAGTTTGGTACAGTCTTGCTGTATATCCTAGGTGCTGTTGTATTACTCGTGCTGTTTTTCTTTGTAGTGCGGTTTGTTTTGCGTCGTGCTTTACGCGCAACTCATCGTGCAAGAGCTAGAAAGCAGAGCCTCCGTAACAGCAGAAACCGCAGAAGGAGCAGATAAATGGAAAATTGGGATGCACTGGAACAGGCGTGCCTGCAATGCAACAAGTGTAAATTGTGCAGCGGTCGGACGAATGTTGTTTTCGGTGTTGGCAACAAAAATGCGGACATTCTGTTTGTGGGCGAAGGTCCCGGTGAACAGGAGGATATACAAGGCGAACCCTTTGTGGGCCCGGCCGGCAAACTTTTGGATAGTATGCTGTCTATTATTGATCTGGACAGAACCAAGGTTTATATTGCCAATATCGTAAAATGCCGTCCGCCTCAGAACAGAGATCCGCAAGATGAAGAGCAGGACGCTTGCATTGACTATTTGCGCAATCAGGTTGCTTTGATCCAGCCGAAGATCATTGTTTGCCTCGGTCGAATCGCTGCTCGCAGGATCATTGATTCCGAGTACAGAATTACCCGTGAACACGGCACTTGGAGCCAGCGAAACGGTATTTGGATGACGGCGCTTTACCACCCGTCTGCTCTGCTACGGGACCTGTCTAAGAGGCCGGAAACATTCGAGGATCTGCTGGAAATTCGCGATAAAATGCGACAATTAAATTTGTGCAAATAAATTCCAAGTAATTCGTTGATTTTGCTTGACTTTTCTACCCGTATATGTTATTTTGGCGGTAACAAATGAATGCGTTGATGGGAAGTTTTTGTGTGTAGCCTAGCCCTAGAGAGTGTGCGGTTGGTGTAAGCATACGCAGGCCATGCAAATTGTCGTCCCGGAGCTTGCTTTCTGAACCCTAAGTAGGGAAGCACGGGTCTGCCCGTTACAGCAAAAGAGTGTCCGCAATTTGCGGAAATTCAGGTGGTACCGCGGAAAAGTACTTTTCGTCCTGAGCCTATGGCTCAGGACTTTTTTATTTTAGGAGGTCAAATGAGAAGAGAATTACCTAAGGTCTACGAACCCCAACAAGTTGAAAACGAAATTTATAAGATGTGGGAGGAGAACGGCCACTTCAAGCCCAATAAGCCGAAGAGCGCCAAGCCGTTCACCATTGTTATGCCGCCTCCCAATGTTACCGGCCAGCTGCATATGGGTCACGCGATGGACGCAACCCTGCAGGATACTCTGATCCGCTTCAAGCGTATGCAGGGCTATAATGCGTTGTGGGTCCCCGGCGTTGACCACGCCGGTATTGCAACCCAGATCAAGGTTGAGGAGGAGCTTCGTAAGGAAGGTCTGACCCGTTACGATCTGGGCCGCGAAAAGTTCCTGGAGAAGGTCTGGGATTGGAAGCATAAATACGGCAACCGCATTGTTGAGCAACAGAAGAAGCTGGGCGCATCCTGCGATTGGGACCGTGCACGCTTCACAATGGATGAAGGCTGCTCCAACGCGGTTCGCGAGGTGTTTGTTTCCCTCTATGAGAAGAGTCTCATCTATAAGGGTAGCCGCATTATCAACTGGTGCCCCAACTGTGTGACCGCTCTTTCTGATGCAGAGGTTGAATATGTGGATAAGCCCGGCCA
>JAZOSY010000043.1:0-11657 GCA_045657385.1 Faecousia sp.
TCGTGACCGATTATTGTCAAGTTCATATAGATTCCTCAATGCAGGAGAATGATTCTCCCGTTGCTCCCGTCATTGCGAGGGTGCGTTAGCACCCGTGGCAATCCGTAATACCGGAGAAACGGATTCCCACGTCGCCTGCGGCTCCTCGGAATGACGTGGTTTCTTACATTCTCAATTCTCAATTCTCAACTCTCAATTCTGAATTGATTTACCGGTTCATATAGGGGTTGCGTTCCCGTTCGGTCTGCAATGTGGTGGCCGGGCCGTGGCCGGGCAAGACCCGGTAGTCACCGGATAAGTTTTTCAGCCGGTCTAAGGATGCCATCATCTGATTCCAGCTGCCGCCGGGGAAATCCGTGCGACCGCAGGACTCCATAAACAGGGTGTCGCCGGAGAAGATGGTGTCCTCGGTGAGCAAACAAACAGAGCCTTGTGTATGGCCGGGGGTGTGCAAAACCCGAATGGAGAGGTTTGCCAAGTTAAGGCAGTCGCCCTCCCCGTAGGTGTTGGTGTAGTAAAGCGGGCCGGCGGTCATCTCCTCCGGCTGGGAAAGTTCCTTTTCGTTTATATATACGGGGCAATTTGCCTTTTCCGCGATGCCGCGAACGCCGCCCACATGGTCAAAATGCCCGTGGGTCAGCATCACTGCGCACACGGTTTTGCTTAAACTTTTTGCCTTTTCCAGCACAACTTCAGGGGTATAGCCCGGGTCAATCACCACGCAGGTGTCAGAACCCTCACCCCAAGTCAGATAGCAGTTGGTTTGATATGCCCCAAGAGGCAAAACTTGCACATTCAACATAAAAACTCCTCTAATAATTGAGAGTTGAGAGTTGAGAATTGTTGGGATTCCCTGTGGAAATGATTTTAATTTGTCGCCGCAGGCGACACCTTAATTCTCAATTCTCCATTCTGAATTCTCAATTCCTTCTGGGTGTGTCCATCAAGGCATCGGTGTCAAGAATCAGCGTCACCGGGCCGTCATTGACGGACGCCACCTGCATATCTGCGCCAAACCGGCCGTGCTGGGGCGGAAAACCCAAATCCGCGCAATCTTGCAAAAACTGCTCATAGAGCCGGTTGCCCAATTCAGGGCCTGCCGCCTCTGCAAAGCTGGGTCTGCGACCCTTCCGGCAGTTGCCGTAGAGGGTGAACTGGCTGACCACCAGCACACTTCCGCCCACATCGGCAAGGCTTAGGTTCATTTTGCCGTTTTCGTCATCGAAAACCCGAAGACCCAGCGCCTTTTCCGCCAGATACCGGCACTTTTGCTCCGTATCCTCCGGGCCAACGCCCAAAAGAATGAGAAATCCCTGACCGATTTGGCCCACAACTTCCCCGTCGATGGTCACAGATGCGGATTTTACTCTAGTCAAAACTGCGCGCATAGCGTTCTCCTTCTTCCGAAAGGGCAAGATACCTTCTTGCCTCTCCCTTTGGGAGAGGTGTCAGCCGAACAGGCTGACGGAGAGGGCCCTCTCAGTCAAAAATCAAAGATTTTTGCCAGCTCTCCCAGAGGGAGAGCCAAGTTCATTCTGAATTATGCATTCTGCATTTTGAATTTGCCCGCAAGGGCATCAGTTTTGTCCTCGTCTTGAGCCGATTACGTTGCGGACATTCAGCAGCTTGTTGCGGATGGATTCCAGCTCCTCCACATTCTTGACCTCGAAGCGCACCGTGAACACGCTGCGGCCGCCGGGCAGATCCTTGCCGTTAAGCTCCTTCAAACGGACACGGGCGGTGGACATAGCGGTGGCCACATCCAAAAGAAGTCCGTCCCGGGTGATGCAATCCAGCTCCAAGGTGGTGTCAAAGGGCTGATCGTCGCCGTTGGCCCAGCGCACCCGAACCCAACGGGCGGCCTGATGGGGCTCTTCCCGATTTTGGGCATTGGGGCAGTCCATACGGTGGACGGACACGCCAAAGCCTTTGGTAATAAAGCCGATGATGCCGTCGCCGGGAACGGGCGTACAGCACTTGGCAAATTTGATCATACAGGACTCGATGTCCTCCACGATGACACCGTTGACGCCGTGGCGGTCGGGCCTGGTCTCCTCGGGCTTGCTTTGCAGGATCTGCTTTTCGTTGTTCTGCACCTTCAGCGCCCGGTTGATGTCGTCCCGGATTCTGCCCACAGCCTTGGTGGCGGTAAGACCGCCGTAGCCGATGGCGGCGTACATATCCTCCCAAGTGTCAAAGGCCAGCTTTTTCAGCAGCTGCGGGCCGACCTCGGGGTCTACGGTGATGGACAGAGGCAGGCCGATCCGCTTCATTTCGCCTTCGAAGGAGGCGCGGCCGTGCATAACATTTTCTTCCCGTTTTTCCTTTTTGAACCACTGCTTGATCTTGGTGCGAGCCTGATTGGACTTGCAGATGTTCAGCCAGTCACGGCTGGGGCCTTTGGCGGCTTTGGAGGTGATGATCTCCACAATGTCGCCGTTCTGCAGAGGCGAATCGATGTTGCAGATGCGGCCGTTGACCTTCGCGCCCACAAGGGAGTTGCCAACGCCGGAGTGAATGGCGTAAGCAAAGTCGATGGGGGTGGCTTCGGCCGGCAGAGGCACGATCTTACCCTTGGGGGTAAAGGTGAACACCTCGTCATCGAACATATCGATCTTCATGGAGCTGACGTAGTCCTCGGCGTCGGTGTCCTGCTGGTTTTCAAGCAAGCGGCGCACCCACTCGAAGTCCTTTTCCTGACCCTCGCCTGTGCCCTGCTTATACTTCCAGTGGGCGGCAATGCCGTATTCGGCGGTCTCGTGCATCTCCCAAGTGCGGATCTGCACCTCAAAGGGGATGCCCTGTGTGCCGATGACGGTGGTGTGTAGGCTCTGGTACATATTGGGCTTGGGGGTGGAAATATAGTCCTTAAACCGACCGGGAACCAGATTGAACAGATCGTGGACGTGACCTAACACATTGTAGCAATCGGGAATGGTGTCCACCACCACCCGGAAGGCATAGATGTCGTAGATCTCGTCCATATTCTTGCTCTGGGCGCCCATTTTCCGATAGATGGAGTACACGTGCTTGATGCGGCCGTAGACGGACGCGTGGATGCCCATAGCGGTCAGCCGCTGGGAGATGGCGTCCTGAATGGTGTGCATAAAGGCCTCGTCCTTCTCCTTGTGGGCGGACAGATAGGCCATAATTTCGTTGTAGGATGTGGGGTCTAAGTACCGCAAAGAGCAGTCCTCCAGCTCCCACTTCATCTTCTGCATACCCAGCCGGTGAGCCAAGGGCGCGTAGATGTCCATAGTCTCCCGGCACTTGATCAGCTGCTTTTCCGGGGTCTGATACTGCATGGTACGCATATTGTGGAGCCGGTCGGCGATCTTGATGAGCACCACCCGGATGTCCTTACTCATGGCCATAAACATCTTTCGCAGATTTTCCATCTGGGCCTCCTCGGAGGAGGAGAAGTTGGCCCGGGTCAGCTTGGTGACGCCCTCCACCAGCTCGGCGCAGGTGGTGCCGAAAAGCTTGGCGATCTCGTCAAAGGAGGCGTCGGTGTCCTCGATGCAGTCGTGTAAAAGCGCGCCCAAAATGGCATCCACATCCAGACCCATCTCCGCCACGATCTCCGCCACGGCCAAGGGGTGGATGATGTAAGGAGAGCCGTCCTTGCGCTTTTGGTCTTTGTGTTTGTCACGGGCATATTCCACGGCCTGATCGATCAGGGTCATATCGATGCCCGGCAGGCAACGGTTCACCGTCTGATACAGCGAGCCGTAATGTTCAGCAAAGTTTTCCATACTTTATTGCTCCTTTGCAGCGATCAGGCGCTGCATAGTCTGGCTGCTTCCAAGGTCTGCCTTTCCGTCAGCAGGCAGCAGCCGCAGGATGATGTTTTTGTGCAGGCGATGCAATTCCAACAGACCCACATCGGCAAAAATGTCAAGGCAGGTGAGCAGTTGGCTGACAGAAAGAGCCGATTCCGACCAGCGGACGATCTTTCTGCACAGGCAGATGGGCGTCAGCTGCAGAGGCTTACCCTGCGCGGCCAGATACCGCCAGACAAGACCCAAGGTGTTCCGATCCGGCAGCAGCCGGGCGGCGGTGTCGGCATCCAGCCGATCGGCCTTTAAACGGGCGTAATCCGCTGTGTCGCAGCCGACCTCTGCCTTGCAGGCAGGACGGATGTCCTGAATGTTCAGCTGCACGGACTTTTCCCCCCGATATTCATTGATCTGGGGAATAAAGGCCACATCCACCAGATCCCCCTGACAGATGCAGGCGGATTCGGCGGTGGCGGCGAAGAAGATGCCGTTAAAGCCGTGGTCGCGGCTTTGCAGACGCAGCCGCAGGTGGCGGCCGTTGCCCACGGGGGTCAGCCGTTCCACGGTGAGGCTTTCTGTGACCAAAAGGGGCTTGGGACAGCCGTTGCCGCAGGGCTCCAAGGCGTCCAAAGCGGTGAAATTGTGGAGCGTCAAAAGCTCCGGCGGAATCACGCAATCCGCCTCCAGCACGGTTTCCGGGCTGTGGCCGCAGTAGTAGCTTTCAGCCAAGCGGCAGATCTCCCGACGGAAATCGCCGATTTTTTCACGGTGAATGGTAAAGCCTGCCGCCAGCTCGTGACCGCCGTAGCTTTCCAAAAGATCTGACAGCTCCGTCAGGCTTGCAAACAGATTAAAGCCGCCGAAGGAACGGGAGCTGGCCTTGCCGTGATCGCCGTCCAGGCAGATCAGGAAGGTGGGACAGCAGTATTCCTCCGCGATGCGGCTGGCCACGATACCCACCACGCCCTGATGCCAGCCCTCGTCGGCCAGCACGATGGCAGAGGGGGTCTGTCCCTCGGGGAGCATTTCCACGGCCTGCCGGTAAATTTCCGATTCCACATCCTGCCGCTGGCGATTTAAGTCGCAAAGGGCCCGGGCGGCGGCCTGACCGGCTGCTTCCTCGTGGGTCAAAAACAGATCCAGCGCCAGCTCGATCTGACCCATACGGCCGGCCGCGTTGATCCGGGGACAGAGGATGTAGCCGGCGGTGGTGGCGGTGAGCGCAGACGGGTCACAGCCGCATTGCTCCATCAAAGCGGCGATGCCGGGACGGGTGGTACTGCGGAGCATCTTAAGACCCCGGGCAACGAACACCCGGTTCTCTCCGTGCAGGGGCATCACATCGGCAACGGTGCCAAGGCAGACCATATCGCCGTAGCGAGAGAGCACATCATTCTGATCACCGCTTAAGGCGGCGGCCAGCTTGAAGGCCACGCCCACGCCGGAAAGGGTCTTGTGGGGATAGCCGCCATCGGGTCTGTGGGGATCGACCACAGCAACCGCGTCGGGAAGACGATCCTTGCATTCGTGGTGGTCGGTGATCACCAAATCGATGCCAAGACTCTGGCAGAGCTTTGCCTCGTCCATGGCGGTGATGCCGCAGTCCACGGTGACGATCAGTTTCACGCCAAGGCCGTGTAAGTAGTTGATGGCGATGGGGTTCAGGCCATAGCCCTCCTCCAGCCGACCGGGAATGTAGGGCACACAGTCACAGCCGTAGGAGCGCAAAAATTCCGTCAGCAGGCAGGTGGCGGTGATGCCGTCCACATCGTAGTCGCCGAAAACGGCGATTTTTTCGCCCCGTTCCATGGCCAAAGCCACCCGGCCAGCGGCCAAGTCCATATCGGTCATCAAAAAGGGGTCGAGAAGGGGCGCGTCGCTGTCCAGGTAGACGGCGGCGCTTTGTTCGTTTTCCAGTCCTCTTGCGGCCAGAACCATAGCGGTCAGGGGTGCATATCCCTTGCCCACCAAGGCGTTTACCGCCTCGGCCTTAGGCTTGGCCACATTCCAAATTCCGTACTTCAAAGCATTCCACATCCATTTTATCATTTTTTCGATTATTATATCAAAAAAATGCTGAAAGCACAACAGAAATCTTTATTTTATAGTATGCCGCCGCTGCATCAGCCGAAAAGGCTTGAAAATGCCCCGAAAATGTGCTAATATGCAGGCAAAGAAAAATGCATAATGCAGAATGAAACGTTTAAGACACCACGTCATTCCGAGCCGGTGCGCACACCGGCGTGGGAATCCGTTCCCCTTGTTTTTAATTACGGATTGCCACGTCCCCTCGACTTCGCTCGGGGTCCTCGCAATGACGTGGGGAATCATTTTCAATTTCCAAATCGGAGTGATACGATGAACAAATTTCTCAAAAACATAAAAGCGAATTTTGCCCGGCAGACACCTGCCCAAACAGAGGAAACACAAACCCGTCCTCGCAGAAGAAGAACCCCCGGCAAATTCCGCCAACTGCTTCCTAAGGTGCTGATGGTCGTTTTTGCTGCCACGTTCCTGTTTTCCGGCTTTCAGATTATCCGAAACGTAAAACAGGCCACAAAGCGCGACGAGCTGTACACCGAACTGACCGATATAGCGGTAAAACCGGCCTCCCCCAGCACATCTGCCTCCGGCAACAGCAACAACCAGACCCCTGACGGCTCGGACGGAACTTCATCGGGTTCGTCCACAGGTGGTCTCTACCAGGACTATTCCCCCATTGCGGTGGACTTTCAATATCTGAGCGAAAAGAATCCTGACATTATGGCCTGGGTTTACTGCCCCGGCACCCCTATCAACTATCCCGTTGTTCGGGGCGAGGACAATGATTACTACTTAAACCGTCTGTTTGACGGCACCGTAAATAAATCCGGTTCCATCTTTGCCGATTACCGGAATATGGTGGATTTTTCCGATCCTCACACCATCATTTACGGCCACAATATGAAGGATATGTCCATGTTCGGCTCCATCAACAAGTACACCGAGCAGGCCTATTATGACGAGCACCCGGTCTGGTACATCAACACCCCCGGAAAGAACTACGCGGTGGTGCTTTTGGCCGGTTATATAGCCGCGCCCAATGCGGAAATTTATGCATTTAAGGGTACGTCGGAGGAGCCGACGGAAATTCTGCAGACGGCAATCAAGAAGTCTACTTTTGATGCAAAGGCTGCCGCGTTGCCCGGCGAACCGCTGGTCACATTCTCCACATGCCACGGCAACAGCCGCCGATTCGTTCTGGTTGGCGTTCTGCGTGAAATTGTCTGACAATGAAAAATGGTACAGCAGCACCGGGAAAACTCGGTGCTGTTTTGTTTATCGCGTTACGGCAAAAACCACAAAAACAATAGGACGAATATGTCCAAAAAGTACAAAAATCGCCGCCTCCGAAAGTTTTGGTTGCAAATGGAAAAAGGGGGTGTTAGTATGGGCGTAGACAGGCGCGGAAATGCGCTTTTTGTCATCGAAAAGGAGGAAGAACGAAATGAAAAAAGTCCTTAGCATCCTGATCACCATCTGCCTGATTGCAGGCCTGCTGCCCGTTATCGCAAGCGCAGCAGAAACAGCAAAAGTATCTATCATCAGCGACGAGAGCGGCACAATGACCGATTTGATGGTCGAAGAGGGCGGCGAGGCTGCCTATATGATCACCGAAGACGGTGTGGGTCGCACCCAGACCGCGAGCGCAACCAATTATAATATTAAATTCGAATGGGAAGAAGGCGGCACACCCACCCTGTACTTAAAGGGCGCCGAGCTGAAAAACGGCGCAGCCAAGCGCTGCATCCTGATCAGCAATGTGGGCCCTGAAGAGTATACGATCTACACCGAAGAGGAAAGCACCATTGAAACGAATGGCGGCGACGGCATTTTCACTTCCGCAAAAAGCTTGACCGTCACCGGCGAAGGCAAACTGAAGCTTGACATAACCGATGGCTGCGGCATCCAGATCTACGACGAGGCAAAGCCCAAGACCTGCACCTTGAATCTGGAGGACGCCAACATCGAGATGGAGCTTGAGAAGGTAAACAAGTCCTCCTACGGCTTTAGCAACCATGTCAGATACCTGATCGTGGACGGCAGTACCATCAAGGCCAAATCCATTGGCGGTGCGGTCTTCCGCGGCTGGGGCGAAATGCTCATCACCGGCGGTGCGCAGCTGGATCTGGATGTACAGGAAGCCCACGCCATCTATCTGTCTGCCAACGCAGGCGGCGAGTACTTAAACCCTGAAGGCTTTACTATGGAAAGCGGCCACCTGAAGATCAAGAAGGCCGGCGGCGCCTGCATTCAGGTCACCAATTCCGACGAAGGCTGGGTCAAGATCAACGGCGGTACCATTGACTGCGACGGCGGTCCCTTCATCTACGGCCCTGTTGTTGACTTCTCCGACTACGAAGGCGACTTTACCTGCGTTGTTTCCAACACCGTGGGCGGCAAGGGCGCAGAGTCCTTTGATCCGGAAAAGGCTGAGGAACACTCCAAGTATGTCTACTTCCAGGTCACCAAGGGCGCATCCTATGAAGTGGTCGTCAAGAACGGCACCACCGATAAGGCAGTTGCTATGTCCGGTGAAACCGTCACCATCACCGCCCGTATCGCCCCCGAGGGCAAGGCCTTCGACAAGTGGGAGGTAAACGAGGGTACTGTCACGCTGGCTGACCCCACTGCTACCTCCACCACCTTCGAAATGCCCAGCGAGAACGTGAAGATCACCGCTGTGTATAAGGATGTAGAGGAAGAAGACACCGGCGACGATACCACCACCGATACCGGTAACGACACCAATACCAACACCGGCAACGACACCAATACCAACACCGGTAATGATACCACTACCGACACCGGTAACGATACCAACACCGGCAATGACACCAATACCGGCAACAACAACGTCAACATCGACGACGACGATGCCGAGAGCGACGGCAAGGGTACCACCAAGAAAAAGAGCGGCAAGACCGGCATAATCATCACCTTTGTTGTGATTATGGTGGTTCTGGTGCTTGGCACCGCCGGCGCAATTGTAGCGATTGTTGTAATCCGCAACAAGAAAGAAACTGACGATGCCCAAGATGCCGACGAGGACGCTGAAGCATCCGAAGATAACGAATAAGCGCCGCTTATAAAGAATAAACTTTTCAAGACAGCACCGAGGAAACCCTCGGTGCTGTTTTTTCTATAGGAACACCGCCGGCACCATCGGTTATGGTTGCAACCATTTGGGAGACTCCGCGGCGGCCGACCCCTCTGTTTTGGCGGACAAATCAACAAAAAACACCCTAAAAACAGGAAAAATTTGTTGCATTGGTATATAATCTGTGTTAAAATGAGCCTATGAGTTCGCAAAGCGTGATTCGTGCAAAAAAGGAGGAAGCAAAAATGAAAAAACTCTTTAGTGTTTTAATTGCAATTTGCCTGGTTGTAGGCTTGTTGCCCATCGTGGCCAGCGCTGCATCTGCAAAAATCTCTTTCGGATTTGATGGCGGCTCCACCGCTGCCAACGTGGAAGAAGGCCAGGTGGCATACTTCCTGACCCAGGACGGCAGAGCCCACAACAACGGCAACGCCGCCAACGAGAACAACTACAACATCAAAGTGGACTACACCGGCTCTGAGCCTGTGATCTACCTGAAGGGCGCTGAGCTGTCCGCACCCAAGAACACCCTTTGGGTGACCGGCTCTGCCGATGTGCCTGCTTACAGCATCGTGGTGGAGGAGGAAAGTACCCTCGCTTCCACGGGCGGCAACTGTATCACCGCCCAGAATGCCCACCTGACCATCAGCGGTGAAGAAAAGCTGAATATCGAAGCGTTGTACGGCATTGGCATTCAGATGTATGAAACCACGCTGAGCAGCGCCGATCCCAACCCCCTGTACGACCTGACCTTTGACAATGCAAATGTGGAGCTGACCGTTGACGGCACACAGGGCAACTTCGTTCTGGGCGCCGGTAACCACGCAAGAAGCATCATCTTTGACGGCGGTACCTTCGTGGGCAACAGCGACAAGGCCGCTATGTTCTACCTGTACAAGGGTGAATATCTGATCACCAACAACGCAAAACTGGAGCTGACAATCAACGACCAGAGCGGCTTCTCCAGAGGCACATCCGCTGACTTCGTAATGGAAAGCGGCACCATCATTTCCAAGACCACCTCTGCTCTGTTCGGCTTCTCTCAGAACTCCACCATCACCTTCAACGGCGGCACGGTGGAGCATGCCGGCGGCCCCTTCATCTACGGCCCCGTCCCCGATTTTTCCGGCTATACCGAAGACCACACCATCACTGTCTGCAACTCCGCTGACGGCAAGGGCGCAGAAATTTACGACCCCGAAAAGCACAACCTGAGCTACCAGAACTTCTTCCAGCTGACTTCCGGCGCTTCCTACGAAGTGACCGTCAAGAACGGCACGGTGGATAAGGCAGTTGCCAACAGTGGCGAGACCATTACCATCACCGCCCGTGTTGCTCCTGCCGGCAAGGCGTTTGATAAGTGGGAAGTCAACGAAGGCGACGTAACCCTGGCTGACCCCACCGCAACGACCACCACCTTCACTATGCCCAGCAAGAACGTCAAGGTTACTGCTACTTATAAGGATGTGGATGACGAGGGCAACGATACCGGCAACAACACCGGTAACGATACAGGTAACGACACCAACACCAATACCGGCAACGATACCAACACCGGTAACGACACCAATACCAATACCGGCAACAACAATGTGAATCTCGAAGACAATACCGATTCCGACGGCAGCAAGAAGTCTGCCAAGAAGGTAAACACTGCCAATGTGCTGCTGATTGTGATTATCGTCATTTTGGTGGCAGCTATTGCCGCAGGCGTTGTGTTCATTGTCATCAGAGTGAAGAAGCTCAACGCTTCCGACGAAGAAGAAACTGACGCCGACGAGGACGCAGAATAATTTCACAAAACCGACAACGCCGAGGGTTCGCCCCCGGCGTTGTTTTTTGCCGCCCGGCACCCGAATCTGCACAAAACGGAACAAAAATGCACAAAAAGGGGGATAAAGCGCTGCCGCAAACAAAAAAATGTTGCAACAACTTATGGAATATGTTAGTATGTATCTATGAATACGCTGGGCGTATTTTGCGAAAAAGGAGGAAAAACAATGAAAAAACTCTTTAGTATTTTATTGGCAATTTGCCTGATTGCAGGTTTGCTGCCCATCGTGGCCAGCGCAGCCGGCGGCACCGCAAAGGTGTCCATCATCAGCGCTGACAGCGGCACGATGACCACTTTGGAGGTCACCGAAGGCAGCGCACCCAGATATATGATCACTGAGGACGGTTTGGCTCACGAGCAGACCGCTACCGCAGACAACTACAACATCAAGTTCGAGTGGGCACAGGGCGGCCAGCCTACCCTGTATTTGAATGAAGCAGAACTGAACGCGCCCGAGACCAAGCGCGCAATCAGCGTTTCCGGCACAGCTGAGGAGGTTGTGATCTATACGGAAGAAGACAGCTCCATCGAGTCCACCAAGGCCGATGCGATCATTCAGCAAGGCACCCACCTGCGCTTCACCGGCGAGGGTAAGCTGAGCATTACCGTTAACGGCAACGGCTTTGGCGTCAACCTCTACCAGCAGGATGTAAAGGACGCAGGCCCTAAGTATGACATCTCCTTTGAGGACGCCAACATCGACCTGACTATGAATCTGGACGAGGGCGCTTGGGGCGCAGGCTTCGGTAACCACTCCAGAGACATCACCGTCAGCGGCGGTACATTGAATGCCGCTATGACAAACGCCGGTGTGTTCTATTCCAACACTCCCGGCCAGAACAGCAACCTGTACATCAACAACAGCGCCCAGATCAATGTGGAGCAGGCCGGCGGCAAGCAGGCA
>JAZOSY010000044.1:0-5586 GCA_045657385.1 Faecousia sp.
ACAGAACGACATGGCTACGATCCGACTTAATCGGCCCCTTGGCAACAAAAAAGACGGGCCGCCGAAAAATCAGCGGCCCTTGCAAAGAGGAAAATGAAGAAGTTTTGGATTATTCCTGAGTGAAAAATTCTGCCGGGTCGATGATTTCCGCATTACAACTGACGCTGAAATGCAGATGATCCCCGATGGCGCTTTCCAGCAGCGCGGAATTGCCTACCGTGCCGATGGCCTGACCTGCGGCGACTCTGTCACCGGGGTTTACGGATACGGTTTCGGCAAGGCTTGCATACTTTGTGGTGTAACCACCCTCGTGACGAATCACCACAGTCATACCCATGGTATCGTCGTCATAAACGGTATAGACCTCCCCGTCTGCAGCGGCGCACACATTGGTGCCGGCTTCCGCGGCAATGTCAATGCCGTTGTGGACGCGCCAATCCCGGGTTGTTTGGTTGTAGGTCAGACTGTCCATGGCATACACCGCCACAGTCTGCCCCTGCACAGGATAGACTGTATTCTTAGGGGGTGTCGGATTTTCCACATTCGGATTGCTGATAAGAGAACCGTCCGGATTGGTGGCGACTACCTGCTGGTCGTCCGGTGATTGGTTCACCGTAGGTGTGCCGGCTTGTTGTTTATCATCGGTTTTGTCGGCGTTGCGGTAGTACAAAAATCCGGAGATTCCGATTGCGGCAGCACACAGCACAAGGGCTATGTAGTAGCCCTTACCGCTAATGCCGCCAGAGAATTTTTTATTGCGCATAATTAGCACCTCCGAAGTCCAGTATTGCCAATATTTTTCAAATTAAACCATCTTTTGGTATTTATTTGATTTCGCTGCAAAAAACAGACCGCCCGACCTTTTAAATTCTGTTGACAAATGTCATTTTTTCGGTTATATCTTATAATGTCAAAATTTATTCATTTTTGAAATAGACACACTATTAAAAGATGAGAAGAAAATAACGCAAAAACAAAAAGAAAAATAAGCAGCCGACGGAAATTTGGCAAGGATTAGCAGCGAGAGATTTCGCCGCGGGGCAAGGTTTGAAAACGAAGGCATACTTTGTGTATTCCGAGTTTTCCAAACCGCAGCGCCGGGGTAAAAGATCCGCTGATAACCGCAGACAAATTTATGGAGGTTGCGACAAAAAGAAGAGGGGGAGGATAATGTCCAAAGAACTCATCAGACTCCAGGACCTTACCATGGAGTTCGACGGGGAGCGGGTACTTGATGGTATCAATCTCTATTTTAACGATCACGAATTCCTCACGCTGCTTGGCCCTTCCGGCTGCGGCAAAACAACCACGCTGCGAATTATTGGCGGTTTTTTAACCCCCACCTCCGGCAGTGTGCTTTTTGACGGAAAGTGCATCAACGATGTGCCGGCTTACGAGCGGCAGATCAACACCGTTTTCCAGCGGTACGCACTGTTCCCTCACCTGGATGTTTTCGGTAATATCGCATTCGGTCTGAAAGTGGCCAAACTGCCCAAAGAAGAAATCAACGAACGGGTTCAGGAAATCCTTGCCGTTGTGGGTCTGAAAGGCTACGAACACCGCCACATTGACAGTCTGTCCGGCGGTCAGCAGCAGCGTGTTGCCATTGCCCGGGCCTTGGTTAACCGCCCAAAAGTTCTGCTTTTGGACGAACCTTTGGCTGCCCTGGATTTGCGTCTGCGTAAAGATATGCAGAACGAACTCAAACGCATCCAGCAGGCTATGGGTATTACCTTTATCTATGTTACCCACGACCAGGAAGAGGCTCTGTCTATGTCCGACACGGTTGTGGTTATGGACAAAGGCCGCATCCAGCAAATCGGCAGACCTGAGGATATTTATAATGAGCCGAAGAACGCCTTCGTGGCAGACTTCATCGGCGAAAGTAATATTTTGGACGGCATTATGCTCAGCGATTACAAGGTCAAATTCTTTGGCCGTGTATTCGATTGTGTAGACGCAGGCTTTGCTCCCAACGAGCCTGTGGACGTGGTTATCCGCCCCGAGGACATTGACTTTGTCCCTGCCGGTGAAGGCCATCTGGTCGGCACCGTTACCAGCGTTACCTTCAAGGGCCTGAACTACGACATCATTGTGGACTTCCGCGGCTTCAAGTGGCTGATTCAGACCACCGACTACCACGGCGAGGGCGAAACGGTGGGTATCCGCCTGAACCCCGAGGACATCCACATTATGCACAAGAGCGAATACTCCGGTATGTTTGGCGACTACAGTTCCTACTCTGCCGAGTACGACGAACTGACGGAGGATGCAGCCGATGAAGAAGAATAAGTCCATTCTCTTAAGCGGCCCCTATATCCTTTGGATGCTAATCTTCACCCTGATCCCCTTGGGCGTGGTTGGTTACTACGCGCTGACCGATGTGGAGACCGGTGTGTTCACCTTTGCAAACATCAAGGATCTGGGACTGTTTCTGCCCACATTGGGCATTTCCGTATGGTACTCCATTCTCTCAGCAGCCATCTGCCTGGTATTGGGATACCCGGTTGCCTACTTTATCGCCCACCGTTCTGCGGTGATGCAGAAGATTTTGTATATGCTGGTGATGCTGCCTATGTGTATGAGCTTTTTGCTGCGTACACTTGCGTGGGCTGGCCTTTTGGAAACAAACGGCATCATCAATCAGTTTTTGAATCTGTTGGGCCTTCCCTCTTTGAAAATGATCGGAACTCCCGGCGCAGTCATTTTGGGCATGGTGTATAACTATCTGCCCTATATGATTCTGCCCCTGTATTCCATCATCGTGAAGATCGATAACCGCTTGATCGAAGCGGCTGAGGACTTGGGCTGCACCCCTAGACAGGTATTCTCCAAGGTGGTTCTGCCCCTGAGTATGCCCGGAATCCTCTCCGGCATTACTATGGTGTTCGTGCCGGCCGTATCCACCTTCTATATCTCCCAGAAATTGGGCGGCGCTGATATGCCCCTGCTGATCGGTGACGCCATTGAAAAGCAGTTTAAAACCGCCGGCAACCCCAATTTGGGCGCAGCGCTGAGTTTGGTGCTGATGCTGATGGTATTCATCTGCACCGGTATCATGAACCGCTTCGGTTCCGATGAGGAAGGCGGTGTGGTTGCATGAGAAAATCCAATCGCATCTTTACCATACTGATTTTCATTTTCCTGTATATCCCCATGGCGGTGCTGATTCTTGCCTCCTTCAATACCGGCAAGAGCCTGACCCACTTTGAAGGCTTTACTTTCAATCAGTACAAAGAGCTGTTTCGGGATAAGGACCTTTTGTCGCTGTTGGGCAACTCCCTGCTCATCGCCATTTTGTCCACAGCAATCGCCACCGCTTTCGGCACATTTGCCGCGGTTGGCATTCACAGATTAAAGCCCCGGATGCGCAAAGCGGTTATGACCCTGACCAATATCCCCATGACCAATCCGGATATTGTTACAGGTATCTCCCTGTCGCTGCTGTTCGTATTTATCGGCACCGGCATGCTGCACCAGCGGCAAAGTCTGAATTTCTGGACGCTGCTGATTGCCCATATCACCTTTAATCTGCCCTATGTAATCTTAAATGTAATGCCCAAGCTTCAGCAGATGAATCCGGCATTACAGGACGCCGCCATGGACTTGGGCTGCACACCGCTGCAATCCTTCTTTAAGGTGACGATTCACGAGATTATGCCCGGCGTGATTTCCGGTGCTATTATGGCATTCACCATGTCCCTGGACGATTTCGTCATCAGTTATTTTGTCACCGGTTCCGAATTTGTCACATTGCCGGTAAAGATTTACTCTTTGACCAGAAAGCAGATTCATCCCAAGATTTATGCCATGTTCACCCTGCTGTTCCTGCTGATCTTCGTGCTGATGGTTACCATGAATCTGTTGCAACTGCGAGGCGACAAGCGGAAAGAAAAGCGGCAGGCAAAAATCGTTTCCAAGAAAATGCGCGTATTCCGGCGCCTTTGCGCCGGTGTGTGCGCCTTTGCGGTTCTTCTCGGCTGCGGCTGGCTGATTTTCTCCACCCATCAGGACAAAATCACTTTGAATGTGATGAACTGGGGTCAGAACATTGCCGACGGCAGCGACGGCACACTGGATATTATCGCCGCTTTCGAGGAAAAATACCCCAACATCGATGTGAATTACTCGGAATATGCCTCCAATGAGGAGCTGTATTCCAAACTGTCCACCGGCGGTCTGGTAGTGGATGTGATCATTCCTTCGGACTATATGATTGGCCGGATGATTGAGGAGGATATGCTCCTGCCTTTGAATAAGGAAAATATCCCCAATTTGGAGAAGGTTTTGCCGGAATACCTGGGCAAAGGCTTTGACCCGGACAACACCTATTCCGTGCCCTACACCTGGGGTACTGTGGGTATCATTTACAACTCCAAGTATGTGGACGAAGCAGATGTGACCGGTTGGGAGCTGCTGTGGAACGAGAAATATGCCGGACAGATTCTGATGTTCGACAACTCCCGTGATGCCTTCGGCATCGCCCAGTATAAACTGGGTTACAGCTGCAATCCCAAAACCACCGCCGAACTGGAGGCCTGCGCCGACGAACTGGCAAAGCAGCGCCCCCTGGTGCAGCAGTATGTGATGGACCAAATCTACGACAAGATGATTGAGGAAAATGCGTGGATTGCCCCCTACTATGCAGGCGACGCCATGATGATGATGGACGAGAACGAGGACCTGCGGTTCTACCTGCCGGAAAATCAGAAGTTCAATATGTTCATCGATGCCATGTGTATCCCCTACTGCGCTGAGGAAAAAGACGCAGCCGAACTGTTCATTGACTTTATGTGCGACCCGGAAATCTCCGGTGCCAATATGGACTATATCTGCTACGGCTCTCCCATTGACGGCGCAACGGACTATATGGAAGAATACCTGGCCGAGAGCGAAATCATTTACCCCTTCCAAAGTTCCGAAGAAGCGGAACTGCGGACCGAAAGTTATGAGGCTCTCCCGCTGGAGTTAAACCGCGCCATGGAAAATCTGTTCCAAAAAATCCGTCTGAACTAAACCCAATAAAAACCCGCCCGACTTTCCGTCGGGCGTTTTTCTTTTTCCATTATTGCAAGTGCGCCTCGTTGATGAGGATATGCACATCGTCCAGCTGCTTCTGGGAAACCGTGGTGGGTGCGTCCATCATCAGGTCCTGCGCGGTCTTGTTCAGGGGGAAGGTGATGACCTCGCGGATGGACTCCTCGCCGGTCAGCAGCATCACCAGACGGTCAACACCGGGAGCAGCGCCTGCGTGGGGAGGTGCGCCGTAGGTGAAGGCATTGTACATAGCGGGGAATTTGGCCTTCACATCCTCTTCGCCCAAACCAACCATCTGGAAGGCCTTGACCATAATTTCGGGGTCGTGATTACGGACAGCGCCGGAAGCGGATTCGTAGCCGTTGACGACCAGGTCATACTGATCGGCATTGATGGCCAGCAGCTTCTCGTTGTCGCCCTCGGCATCCAGCAGAGCCTGCATACCGCCCTGAGGCATAGAGAAGGGGTTGTGGCAGAATTCCAGCTCGCCGGACTCCTCGCCCATTTCGTACATGGGGAAGTCCACGATCCAGCACATTGCATACTGCT
>JAZOSY010000045.1:0-10779 GCA_045657385.1 Faecousia sp.
TTCCTCATCTGTATATGAGCCAAGCTCAATGATTTCCATTCTGTCAAGCAGAGGTCTGGGTATGGTGTCAAGCGTGTTGGCCGTGGTAATGAACATAGCGCGGCTTAAGTCAAAAGGAATCTCCAGATAGTGATCCCGGTATGTCTTATTCTGTTCGCCATCCAAAACTTCCAGCAAAGCAGCGCTGGGGTCGCCACGGTAGTCAGAACCCATTTTATCTACCTCATCAAGCAGAAGAACGGGGTTAGAACTTCCGGCCTGTATCAGCGCTGAGAGGATTCTGCCGGGCATCGCGCCAACATAGGTTTTTCTATGTCCGCGAATATCCGCCTCATCGTGGACTCCACCCAATGCGATACGAGCCATTTTGCGGTTAAGACTCTTGGCGATGGAGTAAGCGATCGATGTTTTACCGACGCCCGGAGGGCCTACAAGACACAAAATCTGCGGTGGCATTTCAGGCGCGACCTGACGCACTGCAATGGTCTCCAGAATTCTCTCTTTGACCTTTTTAAGACCATAATGATCCTTTTCCAGTATCTTTCGTGCTGCGGAAACATCAACACGCTCCTTAGTGGATGTGTTCCAAGGCAGTTCAAGCACAGTATCCAAGTAGTTTCGCAGAACGGACGCCTCTGCTGAGCCATAGGGCTGCTTTTTCAGCCGCTGCAGGTCTTTACGCAGCTTTTCTTCAGAGCTTTCAGGCAAATTCAAAAGGAGAATATTCTTCTCATATTCGGCAAATTCCGCCATATCATCGCCTTCGCCCAGTTCTTCGCGAATGGACTTCATCTGCTCGCGCAGATAATAATCCCGTTGCTCCTGATCCATGTTAGCACGGGTTTTCTCTTGAATATCCGCTTCGATATGCAGAACCTGAATCTCCTGCTGCAGCAACTTCAGCGTCTGCTCAAGACGGCGAACCGGGTTCAGCTGAGCCAGCATTTTGGCCTTATCCCGGTAGTCAATACCGGAATTCTGCGCAATTGCATCCGCAATATAACCGCAGCTTTCAGACGCAAGGATCTTAAACTGAACCGCGTGTGCCGGATGTTCAACCAAATCGCAGTAGGTATTATACAGCAAAGACGCTTCGCGACACAGTGCTCTGCTCCGCAAGGTGTCTTTTGCAGGATTTTCGGGAACAACTTCAATTTCACCAGCCAAATAAGGCTCATTTTGCGTAGGGGTCGTAATTTTTGCACGACAAAGTCCGGCAACAAGCACACGAACTTCATCATTCTTCGACTTGAGCACCTGCTTGATCTTCGCAACTGTACCGATCGTATAGAGCTGATCAAAGTCAGGATCATCATCAAGGATGTTCTTCTGTGGCACCAGAAACAGCATTTGGTCATGCTTCATTGCATATTCAAGCGCCAAGGCGGATTTTACACGCCCAATATCAAAATGGACAGTCTGTTCCGGGAAAATGGCCAAGCCACGCAAGGCCAGCACCGGCAATCGACCGGATACGAATTTATCACTCATGTCCATACTCCTTCCTGAATAACCAAAAAAGGGGTAGAAATCTACCCCTCATCGGATTATTTATTTGCTGTGAGTTTCTCACGGGGTTTTGCTTTATCCCGAATAATCTTCGGCTCTTTGCCTTCTACTGAATCAGGTGTAATAATAACCTTTTTGATAGAAAGATCAGAGGGAATGACATACATGATCTTTGTCATTGTCTCTTCCATTACTGCACGAAGACCACGGGCACCGATCTGACGCGCAACAGCCTTCTGCGCGACAGCATCCAACGCCTTTGCTTGGAACTCCAATTCTACATTGTCCATTGCAAGCAATGCTTGATATTGCTTTGTGAGTGCGTTCTTCGGTTCAGTCAGAATACGCACCAGATCCGCCTGATCTAAGCCCTGCAGGCTGGTAATCACCGGCATACGACCCACAAGTTCAGGGATAATACCGAACTTGATCAGATCGTGGGGCTGTACCTGAGCAAGCAATTTGCCCACATCACGCTCGCTCTTGCTCTGAACGGGCGCATCAAAGCCGATTGCGGATTTATCCGTTCTGGTCTCTATAATTTTATCAAGACCATCAAAAGCACCACCGCAAATGAACAAAATATTGCTGGTATCAACAGGAATCGTCTCCTGCTGGGGGTGCTTTCTGCCACCCTGAGGCGGCACATTGGCAACTGTGCCTTCCAGAATCTTCAGCAATGCCTGCTGAACACCCTCACCGGAAACATCTCGCGTAATAGATGTGTTTTCACTCTTTCGAGCAATTTTATCCATCTCGTCGATGTAAATAATGCCACGCTCTGCACGTTCTACATCAAATTCAGCAGCTTGCAGGAGTCTGACAAGGATATTTTCCACGTCATCACCCACATAGCCGGCTTCAGTCAATGTGGTGGCGTCGGCAATTGCAAAAGGAACATCCAAAATCTTAGCCAAGGTTTGGGCAAAGAGGGTCTTGCCGGAGCCGGTAGGTCCAATCAGCAGAATGTTGCTTTTTTGAAGCTCCACACCGGTTTCAGTTGCCAAATAAATGCGCTTATAATGGTTATATACTGCAACAGCAAGGGCAATCTTGGCCGCATCCTGGCCAATAATATAACCATCCATAAATGCCTTCATTTCTGCCGGGGTAGGCAGGTTTTGCGGCATTTCGGTACTACATTCGTCCTCACGCAGCAGGTCACAGCAGGCTTGCACACAATCACTACAGATGTATACACCGGGGCCTGCGATTAGCCGGGCCTGCGTTTCCCGCTTGCCGCAGAAAGAACAACTGATCGGCTGTTCATCTGTTTTTGACATGAACTCGTCCGCCTTTCTAAATATTAGTGCCGCTCAAGAACGCGGTCGATAATGCCGAACTCCTTGGCTTCCTCAGAAGTCATGAAGTTATCACGCTCACAAGCATCTGTTACTTCTTCAACAGACTTGCCTGTGTTATCTGCCAAGATACGATTCATACGGGCCTTGATGGTCTCCAAACGCTTCATATGGATAGCCATATCAGTGATCTGACCTTGTGTGCCTGCAGAAGGCTGATGAATCATAATTTCGGAGTTAGGCAGCGCCATACGCTTGCCCTTTGTGCCAGCGGACAGCAGAAATGCGCCCATAGATGCAGCCATACCAACACAAATGGTAGCAACATCACACTTGATGTACTGCATTGTGTCATAAATAGCCATACCGGCAGTGACACTGCCGCCGGGGCTATTGATATAGAACTGAATATCCTTGTCGGGATCCTGGGCTTCCAGGTACAGAAGCTGCGCAACGATCAAACTTGCAGTTGTATCGTTCACTTCCTCGGACAAAAAGATGATTCGGTCATTGAGCAGCCGAGAGAAAATGTCGTAGCTACGTTCTCCGCGACTGGTCTGTTCAACAACATAAGGTACTAAGCTCATGGTTATGTCTCCTTTCAATGCTTGAAACATTTTAACCACTAATATGGGAAATTATTCCTCTACCTTTGCCTCTACTTCGGCCTCAGTGGTTTCCTCAGCCTTAGCTTCGGTCTTCTTAGCAGGCTTCTTTCTGGGCTTCTTGGGAGCGGTAGCAACAGCGGAATCAACGATCACCTTGACAGCCTTACGAGTCTCGATGCTGGACTTGAGTTCTTCAGCAGGAACCATTTCCTTAATCTTCTCAACTTCCATCTCGTACTGCTTTGCCATTGCCTCATACTCTGCTGCGATGTCCTCATCGGTAACAGTGATTTCCTCAGTCTCGATGATCTTAGCCAGCATTACGTTAGCCTTAGCCTGCTTCTCAGCTGCAGGACGGAATGCATTACGCATAGCGCTCATATCGCCACCCATCATCTTAGCGTACTGATCCATAGAGTAGCCGCTCATCTGCAGCTGGTAGCCAAAGCGCTCCATCTGGTTGTCAAGCTCCATCTCGATCAGAGATTCGGGCATATCAACGGTAACATTCTCAGCGGCCTTATCTACGCAGGCCTGCTCAAATGCGGCGTCAATCTGCTTCTGAGCAGATTCCAGAGCCTTAGCACGGATGTCTTCCTTCAGAGCATCCAGAGTTTCAAACTCGGAAACATCCTTAGCAAACTCGTCGTCCTGTGCAGGAACATTTGTAACAGTGACCTTGTTAACCTTCACGTGGAAAACAACAGGCTTACCGGCCAGATCAGCCTGGTAATCCTCGGGGAAAGTGATGTCAATGTCCTTCTCCTCGCCTGCAGCCATACCAACTACCTGCTCCTCAAAACCGGGAACGAAAGAACCGGAGCCCAGCTTCAGGTCAAAGTTCTCACCCTTGCCGCCGTTGAATGCAACGCCGTTGTCGAAACCTTCGAAGTCGATGTTAGCGGTATCGCCCATTTCTGCGGCACGATCAACAGTCTCGGTAGAGGCAACATTCTGAGCCATACGATCCAGTTCAGCCTGAACCTGCTCATCAGTAACGGTTGCCTTAGCCTTCTCGACCTTCAAACCCTTGTAATCACCCAGAGTGACCTCGGGGTAAACATCGGTAGTCATAGTGATGGTAACGATGCCATCATCGCTGATGTCCATATCGGTCAGGCTGGGACGGCCAACGGCCTTCACTTCCTGCTTAACAACAGCAAACTCGTAAACCTCGGGGAAGATCTCTTCCAGGCCATCTTCGTAGAAGACGTGTGCGCCGTACATGGCCTCGATCATCTTACGGGGAGCCTTGCCCTTACGGAAGCCGGGAATCATAATGTTCTTGCGAGCCTTCAGGTAGGCCTTCTGAACGCCGGATTCCATCAATTCCTTATCGATTTCCACCACGATAGTGGTCTTGTTTCCGTTTCTTTCGTTGCTCTTGATATTCATAATTTTTCCTCCCAAATTTTGAATTGCATACGTGGCAATTCAATTCATTTTTTACATCCGATTTATTTTAACAAACAATGTTGCAAATGTCCACTATTTTCTTACATTTTTTCTTAAAAAATGCGATATGGCTGAAAGTTTAGTCGATCAGCAGACAAAAGCCTAAATTCAATACCGTCCCACAGCCCTTCCATAGCCAATCCGTGGCTTGCGCCGTGCAAATGACCATAATAACATTGGCGCACTTGATATCGGTCCAATATCTCCAGCATTTCATCACAGATATACCCTTTGTATCGGGGTGGATAGTGAAGAAATACCAACTTTGGTAGGTCACCTGCAGATTTTAAGGACGTCTCCAAACGAATGAGTTCACGCTTGAATACCTTCTCATCGTGGTCACTGCTGCGCTCTTCCTCAAAGAACCAACCGCGCGAGCCACAAATGGCAAAACCGTCGTATTCAAAATGATTGTTATTGAGAATGTGCATCTGCTCAAACTCATTTTCAACGCAGAATGTCTGAAATTTCGTCGCGGTACTCCACCAATAGTCGTGATTTCCTTTCAGGATAATCTTTCGACCGGGAATTTCATTAATCCAGGCAAAATCATCACGGGCGCCCTCCAGGTCTAATGCCCAAGAGAGGTCGCCCATCAGCACAGTGGTGTCATCAGGTTTTATTACTGAAAAACCAGCCTTCAGTTTGTCCATATATCCTGTCCACGCGCCACCAAAGACATCCATTGGCTTCTGTGAGTTAAGGCTAAGATGCAGATCTCCGATTGCGTAAAGCGCCATCGAATTTCTCCTTTAATTGGTACGTTTTTTAGCAAGAACAAGTGTATCGTTATTAACTCCGTTACTCGCTCGATAATCCTGCAGTGCAGAATAAGAAAGCGCTGCATTATGATCCATGCTGTATTTGTTAGATTGATACATGCCGGATATAACTGATTCAATACGTTTTGTGCTCACAACCGATGCGTACAGATGCTCAGCAACTAATTGTTGTTGTTCCTCTGTAATAATAAAAGCACGCTTCTTGTTGCAGGCATCCAGATAACGTTTAACTTCATCTGCACCCAATGCCATATATACAAAGGTTTCCATGTACATAGGATGACTTACGTTTGTAGAAAGCTCGCCTCTGAATATTAAATCCCAGATTGCGCTGTTTTCATTGCAAGCACAAATTGTGATACCTACCGGCAAACCCATAGACCTACAGTAACCGGCAGCAACAACATCAGAAAAATCTCCTGCAGGAACAGCAATATCGAATCTTTCACCATAACTGACATCCATGCACGCATATATGCCAAACAGCAAGGAGATTTTGATTGCAATCAGTGACCAGCCGTTAGGTTTAACACCGGAATAATCAGCACCGCAGACCAACTCGTACAGTTTGTCCACGAGAAATGCAATATTGCCTTCGGGATTACGCCAGGTTTCCGCAATAATTAACCGTTGCGACAATGTCTCAATTTTAAACGGTGTTCTTCCGATTGCACACTCCACATTCCAGCCACATATACGCGTTCCAAAAAACAAGTTTAAACAGTTTGCAATGGCATCACCGCAAGTGTTTTCACGAAGTTTCAACAAATCTGCGGTGGAGAAAACAGACAGGTAAAAAGGTACATAATTACCCCCATCCGGTGCAGTTGCTTCGTGAAGTGCGTGATATGCAGTAAAGGTATCAGCGGTATTTCTTGTACTTATATAGAGCATTTTTCTATCACTCCTAATGCGTTATCCCAGAAAATGTGGTATACAGTTTCCTCGCTAAGGCCACGTGTCAATAAACGATCAGCCAGCTTGTTGTAGTCCTGAATGCCTGTGATTCCGGCCGGTAGAGTATCCATTCCATCAAAATCGGAGCCCAGAGAAACGTGCTCATCATTTCCGGCAAGATTCAAAAAATGGAATATATGGTCACAAACCGTATCAATATCTGCATTCTCACCCAAAAAGTCGCTGTACAAATTGATGCCGACAGTGCCACCGGTTTTACAGATAGCCAGATACATCTCATCGCTTAGGTTACGCGGAATATTCCACAGCGAGCGGCTGTTAGAATGGGATGCCAGAATCGGCTTTTGCGTTATTTCGATAACGTCCCAAAAGCCTGCATCACTTATATGACTCACATCAACGGCCATACCGATTTTTTGCGCCAGGCGAACATATTCTCTTCCCTGCTCTGTCAAGCCACCACCGGTAACACAGGAGCCTGTAAGGGGATTTTGCTCATTCCAGCTCAAAGTGGTAATCCGAAAGCCAATTTGATAAAGATTCTCAAGCAAATCAGCATTGAAATCAAAACCGGCCGGGCCTTCAATAGTAAGAATGCCGGACATAATCCCCTGTTTTCGATTCTCTTCAATTTCTTTTGCTGAATAGGACAAGCGAATCAGGTCGCTGTTATCCTCAATCTCCCGTAATACTGCGGTCATTTCCCGCTCAAAAACATCTGCAATCGGTATGTTTTTCGGAAACTCAGGCAGGGTCGTGGTAAAGCAACCGAAGCATTGCGCGTAACCGCTTAATTTTCCAGCACGTTCTAAATCAATATGAAGTTCATTTTTTCGCAAACTCGCTGGATTCTTTGAATAGATTCCCGCAAGGCCCAAAGAAGTATCACAATGTAAATCAAATACCGGGAAATTCATTCAAATGCACCTTCTAAATGGTTAATTTTCGGTTTTTTTGTGTCCAGACCCTGAGGCGCGTAAATTTCAATCACATCAAAACGTGGTTGAAGTTCCGTTGGATTCTGAGACAGATATAGTTCCGCTGTTGTACGGATGCGATTCTGCTTATGATAGTCAACAAATTCCTTTGCATCAGCAAATACATCGTTTTTACGCAACTTTACCTCAACAAAGACGAGATATTCACGGTTAGAAACAATCAAATCAATCTCGCCAAAGCGGCATCGAAAACCACAGGCCTGAACTGTGTATTTTTTCTTTTCCAAATACCGGGCAGCAAGGGCTTCGCCCCACGCGCCTACAATGTTATTTCTTCCCATAAAACTTTTTCAGGAATGTCATGCGGTGGATTGGGCTGGGTCCGTGCTCGGTCAGTGCCGAATAATGGACTTTTGTGCCATATCCCTTATGTATCTCAAAGCCATATTGGGGATACTTTTCAGCCATCTCAACCATAAAATTATCACGGGTTACCTTTGCTAATACAGATGCAGCCGCAATGCTTGCGCTACGGCTGTCACCACCAACAATGGTCTGGCAAGGTAGGCCAAAATCCTTCGCGCGATTGCCGTCAATCAAGGCCAAATCAGGCTTTACGCCAAGGTTAGAGATTGCACGTTCCATTGCCAGATAGGTGGCCTGTAAAATGTTGATTTTGTCAATTTCTTCGTGGTCAGCAAACGCAATGCCATATGCAATCGCTTTTTCACAAATAATCGGAAACAGTTCTCTTCTTTTTATGTCGGTCAACTTCTTGCTGTCGTTCAGGCCGGGAATATCAATATCCATCGGCAGAATCACTGCTGCGGCGCAGACAGGTCCTGCAAGTGGCCCGCGGCCTGCTTCGTCAACACCACAAATCGCGCAGAATCCCTCTGCTTCGTATTTGTGTTCAAATTCCCACATATCGATCACGCCTGTTCCTCCGGCATTTCTAGTGTAAAATGGCCAAGTTTTCCGGAGCGGTATTCATCCAGCAGCACCTTTGCCATTCTCTCGGTGTGGATTTCACCCCGTGCGAGCAAATAGCCACGCTTTTGGCCGGCCATCTCCAGCAACATATAACCCGGTGTTCCTTGCTCTGCCTCCACTTTGTAGCGCTCTTTGAGCGTTTCGGGGTAAAATTTAAGCATCAGTTCCATCAAGCGGGCTGACAGCTCCTCAACGTCGATAACGCCCTCCTTAACTGCACCGGTATATGCGAGCATCATACCCACATTCGGGTCTTCAAACTTCGGCCAAAGGATGCCAGGGGTGTCAAGAAGCAACAGGCTGGGGTTTACCGTCACCCACTGTTTACCGCGGGTAACGCCGGGACGGTTTTCGGCCTTTGCACCCTTTCTTCCGGAAATTTGGTTAATCAATGTGGATTTACCAACGTTGGGAATACCCACAATCATAACCTTAAGAGGTTTGTTCATGCCCTTAGCAGCATTGCGTTCAATCTTCTCTTTCAAAACGGAGCGAACAGCCGGCTCAAAATTAGAAATGCCCTTTTTGGTCTTGCAGTCTGTTGCGACAGTTGCAAAGCCTTTGGATTTGAAGTACTGCATCCATTTTTTGGTAGCCTCGTTATCCGCCAGGTCCATTCTGTTCAAAACAATGATTCTGGGCTTTGCGCCACAAATAGCATCAATGTCCGGGTTTCGGCTGGATATGGGTATTCTGGCATCCACAATCTCGCATACAGCATCAACAAGTTTCAAATCAGCTTCGATTTGACGTCTTGTTTTTGTCATATGGCCGGGATACCATTGAATATTCATTTTATCCTGTTCCATTACCATAGTGCTCCGATTCTGTCAAATTCTCGTTCCCCAACGCCTCCGGTAACGCCTGGTATCACCAAAAACAGCGCCTTACCAAGCAATTCACGGCGGTCAATCTGGCCGATCTCGACACTGCGGCTGTCCTTAGAGTCGTTTCTGTTGTCGCCCATAACAAAAACACAATTTTCATTCACGGTCAAGGGGAAAGAAACACCTTCGTACAAATTGGTTGGTGAGTTTGTATACGGTTCATCCAACGCGACACCGTCAACGTACACAATACCTTTTTCAAAGTCAATGTCCACGGTCTGGCCCTCTGTTGCAATAACACGTTTGATAATCGGTTCGCCGTCCTTATAGGAAGATTTTGTCGCAACAACAATATCTCCCACTTTGGGATTCCGATAAAAAACGCTATTCAAAAGCACCAGGCAATCACCGTGCTGAAGTGTCTGTTGCATAGAGGGTCCGGACACAACAACAACACGGAACACAATCATAAACAATAGCAAAATCGCAACCATACCAAATGCGATATCGTGCATATAGGACAAAACCGTTCGCTGTACGCCTTGACTGCGGTTTTTTGTGGACACGTCCTCGGAATCATCATCAGCACCGGAATCCTCATCGTTGACAATTTGATTCATCTTGTCAACAAAATCACCCAGCTCGCTCATTGAGGTTTCCAATTCAGTTACAAAAACACCTAATTCTTCGGCAGACATTTCAGGTGCTGAATCTATGTCCTCAAGCTCTGCCGTGGGTTCCGATGGTTCTTGCACAGAGTTTGCTTCCACAACTTCAGTAGCAACATCCACAGATTCAGCAGGGTTTTCCTCCACTACAGCACATACCTCCACCGTTTCCGCAGCAGTTTCCTCCACAACGAGATCATCCGCCTGCAATTCAAGGCTACTTTCCTCCGTTTCGGAAAATTCAGGCATCGGTTCAGTATCCGCATCCAACGGCATCATATTCTCCTCTGGATAATCCACCACTTTCACGGTGTCAACATTATCCAACTTGAATTCAATTTGATCCATATTAGGTGACGATTGTTCTAAATCGAATTCAATTTGCTCCATTTCAGAATTTCCTTGCTCAGAAATTCTGTTCAAATCCATATCTTCCATAAACAGCCTCCAGACTGTAAAATACTTCATTTTATATTATAAACGATTTTTGCAAATAAAAAAAGAGGGTTTCCCCTCTTTTTTTACGGAATTTTAAATTAGACCTTTTCCTTGATCTTAGCAGCCTTGCCGAAACGATCACGCAGGTAGTACAGCTTAGCGCGACGCACTTTACCCTTGCGAATAGTCTCAACGCTGGCAATACGGGGAGAGTGAACAGGGAAAACCTTTTCACAGCCTACACCGTAGCTGACGCGACGAACAGTGATGGTCTCACCGATGCCGCCGTGCTTCCGCGCAATGATAACGCCTTCAAAAACCTGAATACGCTCGCGGGAGCCT
>JAZOSY010000046.1:0-21303 GCA_045657385.1 Faecousia sp.
GGATCTTGCGTTCTTCAGGAGCATTACCCTTCTGAACTTCGGAAGCCATGGTTGTCAGGGACTTCATATTGTGACTCTTGGAGGAGCCGGTAGCGCCGCCGATACCGTCACGGCCGGTACGTCCACCCAACAGCACGACCACATCGCCTGCAGCAGGACGCTCTCTGCGAACATTGTATGCAGGAGCAGCACCAACAACAGCACCACATTCCAGACGCTTTGCAGCGTAACCATCGTGGTAGATCTCAGCCACATGGCCGGTTGCCAGGCCGATCTGGTTGCCATAAGAAGAGTAGCCTGCTGCAGCAGTCTGGCAAATCTTACGCTGGGGCAGCTTGCCGGGGATAGTTTCATTCAGCGCTCTTCTGGGGTCAGCACCGCCGGTGACACGCATAGCCTGATGCACATAGGCACGGCCGGACAGCGGATCGCGGATACAACCGCCGATACAGGTCGCAGCACCGCCAAAGGGCTCGATCTCGGTGGGGTGGTGGTGAGTCTCGTTCTTGAACATCAGCAGCCAATCCTGCTTTTCGCCATTGACCTCTGCATTCACATGAATGGAGCAGGCATTGATCTCCTCGCTCTCGTCCAGTTCGGGCAGAAGACCGCGCTTTTTCAAGGTTTTTGCGCCGATAGTAGCGATGTCCATCAGGGTCTGAGGGCGCTTTGCAGCCTTTTCTTCGCCATAAACTTCCACACGGGCAGCAAGATAACGCTTGTAGGCTTCTGCAACAGCCGCATCCTCAATCTTCACATCATCGATGATGGTGGAGAAGGTGGTATGCCGGCAGTGGTCAGACCAGTATGTATCAACCACGCGGATTTCGGTAATGGTGGGATCACGCTTTTCTTCGTTCTTGAAGTAATTCTGCAGGAACTTCAGGTCATCCAGGTCCATTGCAAGACCCAGCTTGTCCAGCAATTCGGACAGGCCCAGCTCATCCAGACCAATAAAGCCGTCAACAGTTGCAACAGACTGCGGAATTGCATATTCAGCAACCAGCGTTTCCGGCAAGGTCATATCAGCCTCACGGCACTCAACAGGGTTAATCACGTGTTTTTTAATAGCTGCGATTTCTGCATCTGTCAGCTTGCCATACAGCGCATAAACCTTAGAGGAGCGGATAATGGGGCGCTCACCCTGAGAGATAATCTGAATGCACTGTGCAGCGGAGTCTGCGCGCTGGTCAAACTGACCGGGCAGCGGTTCCACCGCGAACACGATAGCATCGCCCATATCGCAGGTGTCGGTTACAATGTCAATCTGGGGCTCGGAAAATACCGTCTGCTTTGCGTAGTCAAACAGTTCCTTTGTGATATTTTCTGCATCGTAGCAGTTTAACAATCTGACATTTTCAATACCAGCAATGCCGAGCAGATTCTTAGCCTCGCTTAAAAGCGCCTTTGCCTCGTTGGCCAGTTCCGGCTTTTTCTCTACATATACTCTATAAACCAATGTTAATTCCTCCCGGCTTTCAGTGCCTTTGCGCCAATATCGTGGCGGTAGTAGGCGTTGTCGAAGTGAATAGTTTCAACCATTTTGTATGCGTCGTCAATGGCACTCTCAAGGGTGTCAGCCACAGCAGTTGCGCCCAGCACACGGCCGCCGTTTGTCAGCAACTTACCGTCCTTCAGTGCAGCGCCTGCAACATACACATTGTCCCAAATTGCATCGGGAATGGTCATCTCATAACCTTTTTCATAGGCGGTGGGATAACCCTTAGATGCCATAATTACGCAACAAGCATTCTTATCAGCAAATTTGACCTCGGTTTCTGCAAGTGTACCATTGGTGGTTGCCTGCATAACTGTGAGCAAATCGCTCTCAAGCAAGGGCAGAACAACCTGCGTTTCCGGATCGCCAAAACGGCAGTTATACTCAATAACCTTCGGGCCATTGGGCGTGAGCATCAATCCAAAGTACAGGCAGCCCTTAAATGTACGGCCCTCGGCGTTCATTGCGTTGATGGTAGGCAGGAAAATTGTTTCCATGCACTCCTTAGCAATTTCCTCGGTATAATAGGGATTGGGTGCAACCGTACCCATTCCGCCGGTATTAAGGCCCGTGTCGTTATCCCCTGCCCGTTTGTGGTCCATTGAGGAAATCATAGGCACAACAGTTTTGCCGTCTGTAAAGGAAAGCACAGATACCTCAGGACCAGTGAGAAATTCCTCAATAACGATTTGATCGCCACTCTTGCCGAAGACCTTATCTGCCATCATAGAACGGACGGCATCCTTTGCTTCCTGGCGAGTCATTGCGATGATTACGCCCTTTCCCAACGCCAGACCGTCTGCTTTAATAACGGTAGGAATGGGTGCGGTGTCTAGGTAAGTCAGCGCAGCGTCCATATCTGTGAACACTTCATACGCTGCAGTGGGGATATTGTATTTCTTCATAAGGTTCTTGGAAAAAACCTTACTGCCTTCGATAATAGCAGCGTTTGCGCGAGGTCCGAAACAGGGAATCCCCTTTTCTTCCAACGCGTCAACGCAGCCCAAAACCAAAGGATCATCGGGAGCAACGACTGCATAATCAATGTCGTTTCCAACCGCAAAGGCAACAATCTTATCGATGTCCTTTGCTCCAATATCAATACAGGTTGCATCCTTGGCAATGCCGCCGTTGCCGGGGGTTGCAAAAATTTCTGTAACAGTTTTATTCTCTTTCAGTTTCTTAATGATGGCGTGTTCTCTTCCGCCACCGCCTACAACCAAAATCTTCATAGATACACTCCAAAATACATGATTCTAAAACAGACCGATTGCCACACCGCATTTCACGGTGTGGCAAAGGATTCTTAGTGGTGGAACAGGCGCATTCCGGTGAATGCCATAACCATATCGTTCTTATCGCACTCGGCAATGACCAAATCATCGCGGATAGAGCCGCCGGGTTCAGCAATGTAGGAAACACCGGATGCCTTAGCACGCTTAATGCTATCAGCAAACGGGAAGAACGCATCGGAACCCAGAGCAACACCGGTACGGGAGTCCAGGAATGCACGCTTTTCCTCGGCGGTCAGCGGCTCGGGACGGGTGGTGAAGTAGTTCTGCCAGATACCCTCAGCACAGACATCTTCTTCGTTGCCGTTAATGTAACCGTCAATTACATTGTCGCGACCGGGACGGCCCAAATCCTCACGGAAAGGCAGTGCCAAGGTCTTGGGGTGCTGACGCAGGAACCAGGTGTCTGCCTTGCCACCGGCCAAACGGGTACAGTGAACGCGGGACTGCTGACCGGCACCAACGCCAATAGCCTGTCCGTCATAGGCAAAGCACACGGAGTTGGACTGGGTGTACTTCAAAGTAATCAGAGAGATGATCAGGTCAATCTTTGCATCCTCTGTAAAGTTCTTATTTGCGGTGACAATGTTCTCGAGCAGGTGTTCACCGATCTTGAAATTGTTACGGCCCTGCTGGAAGGTAATGCCAAATACCTGCTTTGTTTCCTGCTCAGCAGGTACAAAGTTGGGATCGATAGCAACTACATTGTAGCTGCCGTTACGCTTGGTCTTCAAAATTTCCAAAGCCTCGTCGGTGTAACCAGGGGCGATAACGCCGTCGGATACTTCGCGGGCAATGAGTTTTGCGGTAAGTGCGTCACAAACATCGGACAGGGCAACCCAGTCACCGAAAGAGCACAGGCGATCAGCACCTCTTGCACGGGCATAAGCGCAAGCCAGGGGGTTCTCATCCAAACCCACAATATCTTCCACAAAGCAAGCCTTCTTCAGTTCCAGGGGTAATTTCTTGCCAACGGCTGCAGATGTAGGGGAAACATGCTTAAAGGAAGTAACGGCACACATACCGGTGGCTTCCTTCAGCTCTTTAACCAGCTGCCAGGAATTGAATGCGTCCAGGAAGTTGATAAAGCCGGGACGGCCGTTCAGAATTTCGATGGGCAGTTCGCTGCCATCGTGCATATAAATCTTAGCAGGCTTTTGGTTGGGGTTACAACCGTATTTCAGTTCAAATTCTTTCATTTCCCTATCTCCTTATTCGTGCTTATTGATAATCAGGTGTTCGTATGCACCGGTTTCCATATCGGTGTAACGGACATACAGAGAGATCTTATTGTCCTCGTTCAGATTCTCCCACAGCATTTTTGCAAACGCATCCATATCGTTGTCCATTGCCACACGCTCAGGCTCGCCCTGGAAAGTAGGAATCACAGGATTGCCGTCGCACACATAGGTGTGGATAAAGTGACCCAAACCGGGTTCGCCGGGGTATTCGTAGAAGAACCGTGCGCAGGCTTGACCTTCGGGGTCAGCGGCTTTCAAAATGGACATCTTATAACTACCGTCCAGTGCCAGCAGACCAGAAATACGAGGGGTCCAGTTGGGGCCGTCATCTTCAAACATTCTGGTGCGCAGGGCAGATTCCCAACTCTCACCTCTTGCGAGGAAATCCCAAATGGTATCGGTCTGGTCGCCGTTGGTAACGATCAAACCACAACCAACCTCGCGAACAGGATGATAGATAATCAAGTGGGGGTCTTTCATCAAACTGGGGTCGTGGGCTTCGGTGCGGATGCCATCCGGCTCAAAAGCAAAAATGCGGTTGCGGCTGTTCACGCTGCGGCCCATAATGAAATAGGCTGCAACAGACTTAGTGCCATCAGGAGTCACGCCAAGGATAATGCCGCGACCGGGATATGTATTGGTAGATAACTTCTCTTTCAGAGAACCGATTTCATAGACATTCATACTAACTCTCTCCTTAACTGTTCAATTGCTTGCAAACCAATTCCACGGCCGCAGGCAAAATTTTCCATTCCGCTTGTTCCATAATCCGCTTTTGAAGGCTTTCGGGGGTGTCGTCCGACAAAATCTCGACAGCCTTTTGGAGAATAATCTCTCCCCCGTCGGGAATTTCGTTCACATAATGGACAGTCGCACCGGACACTTTTACGCCATAGGCCAGCGCCGCCTCGTGGACACGCAGACCATAGAAGCCTTCACCGCAGAAAGACGGAATCAAAGACGGATGAACATTCAGAATACGCTTGGGATAGCAGGATGTAAACGATTCGCTAAGAATTGACATAAAGCCGGCCAGCACAATCAAATCAATTTTATATTCTGTCAGCAATTGCTTGATTTTTTCCTCAAAGGCCGCCTGGCTGCCCAGTTCCTTTTTCAGCACAACCTCGGTAGCAATATTCGCGTTTGCTGCGCGCTGCAATGCATAGGCATTGGCATTGTTGGCAATTACCAAGCAAATCTCACCGCTTTGAATTGTGCCGCTATTTTGGGCATCAATCAGCGCCTGCAAATTCGTGCCGCCGCCGGATACCAAAACAGCAATTCTCGCTTTCTCCATCCTAATCCCTCGCTTTATTAAACAATGGTAATCTTATCGTCGGACGCAACAATCTTGCCGATGACATAGGCAGTTTCGCCGTTTGCTTTCAGAATCTCCAGCGCCTTGTCCACATCTTCAGCCTTGACCACAACGCTCATACCCACGCCCATGTTGTATGTGTTGAACATATCACGCTCGGGGATGTTGCCGGTCTTGGCAATCAGGTCGAAAATAGGCAGAACCTTAACAGCGCTTCTGTCAATCACAGCACCCAGGCCATCGGGAATGCTACGGGGAATGTTCTCATAGAAGCCGCCGCCGGTGATGTGGGAAATGCCCTTCACATCCACCTGCTCCAGCAAAGCCAAAATGGACTTTACATAGATACGGGTAGGTACAAGCAATGCCTCAGCAACGGACTTGCCGCCCAATTCCTCACGGGCGGTATACAGTTCGGGGGGATTGTTGTCAATATCAAACACCTTGCGGCACAGGGAGAATCCGTTGGAATGGATACCGGTGGATGCCATGGCGATGACCACATCGCCAGCCTGCATACGGGTGTTGTCAATAATCTTTTTCTTATCAACTACGCCAACGGCAAAGCCGGCCAGGTCGTAGTCTTCTTCGGGCATCAAGCCGGGGTGTTCAGCGGTTTCGCCGCCGATGAGAGCAGCGCCGGACTGAACACAGCCCTCTGCAACGCCGCCAACGATGGTAGCAATCTTCTCGGGGAAGTTCTTGCCGCAAGCGATATAGTCCAGGAAGAACAGGGGCTTAGCGCCGCAGCAGATGATGTCATTAACACACATAGCAACGGCATCGATACCGATGGTATCGTGCTTATCCATCAGGATTGCCAACTTTACCTTGGTACCGCAGCCGTCAGTGCCGGATACCAGCACAGGCTCTTCAATACCTGCCAGGTTCAGACCAAAGCAGCCGCCAAAGCCGCCAACATCATCCAGGCAGCCCTCGTTTTTGGTGCGCTTAATATGTTTTTTCATCAGTTCCACAGACTTGTAGCCGGCGGTAATATCCACGCCAGCGGCTGCGTAACTTTCGGAATAACTCTTTTCCATGGTTTCACTCCTTATTATTCTTTGCCGTTCCAGCAATAGGTGCACAACTTGCAAGGCTCAATGCCAATGGCTTTGATCACGCCATCCACAGTCTGGAATCCCAAAGATGCAAACTTAAACTTATCGCAAATAGCCTGGCGCATCGCCTTGCCGCGCTCTGTGTTGCCGTCAATGTACTCATCCAGATATTTGAAGCCCTCTTCCCCTTCCAGTTCCATAATGGTCCGACGGGAAATCAGATCCATATCGCTGGTGGAACGGGAGAAATTCAAATATTTGCAACCGAACATAATCGGCGGGCAAGCAGAACGCATATGCACGGATTTTGCACCGTTTTCATAGAGGAACTCAACGGTTTCCTGCAACTGGGTGCCGCGCACAATAGAATCGTCCACAAACAGCAGATTTTTACCTATAATCAAATCATGGACAGGAATCTGCTTCATTTTTGCCACTTTCTTCCGGACGGACTGCTTAGCAGGGGTAAACGACCGGGACCAGGTGGGCGTGTACTTGATAAAAGCACGGGCAAAGGGCTTGCCGGTACGGTTGGCATAACCGATAGCGTGGGGGGTGCCGGAATCGGGAACACCGCCTACATAGTCAATGTCCATACCACGGCCTTTTTCAATATCCCGTTCTGCGATGGCTGCGCCGTTGCGGTAGCGCATAGCCTCCACATTGATTCCCTCGTATGTGGATGTGGGGTAACCGTAGTAACTCCACAGGAAGGCGCACATTTTCATTTCTTTTCCGGGAGCAGCCAGTTGTGTCATACCTTCCGGTGTCAATTCTACAATCTCACCGGGGCCCAGTTCGCAAACCTTCTCATAGCCCAACTTTGTAAAAGCAAACTCCTCAAAAGATGCGCAATAGCCGTAGTCATCTTTACCGATTTGCACGGGAATTCTGCCCAAACGGTCACGGGCAGCAACCAAACTGCCTGTGTCTGTCAGAATCAGAACGCTGCAGGAACCTTCGATCACAGACTGGGCATATTGGATGCCCTCGACAAAATCCTTCTTGCGGTTAATCAGTGCCGCAACCAATTCGGTGGAGTTTACTTTACCGCCGGTCATTGCGTCAAAGTAACCGCCTCTGCTGTCTGTTACATCATCAATCAAGGCAGCCGCGTTGGCAATATAGCCAATGGTCGTGATTGCATATGTTCCCAGGTGGGAACGGATCAGCATAGGCTGAGGATCCGTGTCGCTGATACAGCCAATGACAGAGGTGCCGTGCATCTCTTCAAAAATATTTTCAAACTTGGTTCTAAACGGCGAATTTTCAATGTTGTGAATCTTTCGCTGCAGACCAATCTCCGCATCCCAGGCGGCCATGCCGCCGCGTCGTGTTCCCAAATGTGAATGGTAGTCCACACCGAAGAACACATCCATCATACAATCCGTTTTGGATGCGACTCCAAAGAATCCTCCCATGAGAAATCTCCTTTGCTTTTAGTCGGTATAATTAGGCGAAGAACAACTTGTTAAGAGTCATGGGGTCAACATACTGACCGTCTTTGTAAACACGCATATTGCCGGATGCGATCTCATCAATCAGCATAACCTTGCCTTCGGGATCATAGCCGAACTCGAACTTGATGTCGTACATATCCAAGCCCTTTTCTTTCAGATCGTCAGCAACGATCTTGGTGATCTTCTGGGTCATGTCCTTCAGGTCATCATATTGCTCAGCAGTCATAACGCCCAGATCAACCAGGCCGTCCTTGGTAACCAGGGGATCGCCCTTCTCGTCGTTCTTGAAGGTGGTTTCCACGTAAGCAGGCAGGTCCTGACCCTCGGTGCAGTAATCGGAGTAACGGCGGAAGAAGGAGCCAACAGCCTTGTAACGGCAGATAACTTCCAGGCCCTTACCAAACACTTTAGCAGGCAGAACTTCCATAGTGGTATCGTCCAGGTTAGCGCTCACATAGTGGGTGCGGATGCCTGCGGCATTGATTTTCTCAAAGAAGTAGATGGACATACGCAGGTTTACATCGCCAACACCCTCGATGGTCAGGCCCACAGAGTTTTCGCCGGGATCGAACACACCGTCTTTGCCGGTGCAGTCATCTTTGAACTTCAGCAAGCAGTTGCCATTGGGCAGTGCGTAAACATTCTTTGTCTTGCCGGTGTAAATGAGTTTGTTTTCCATAATAAATATCTCCTTTTATAAAAATCAATGGTTGATATACTTACAAATTGGCTGCGATGTTAGCGTCCTTTTCCAGGACTTTTGCCGCATCGCTTTTGCGCTTGGCATCCAGCTTGTCTGCCAAAGCCTTATCCTCAACGGCGAGGATTTGCGCGCAAAGAAGTGCTGCATTTGCAGCGCCATTAATGGCAACAGTTGCAACCGGAATACCAGTAGGCATCTGAACGGTGGAAAGCAGAGCATCCATACCGTCCATCATACCGCCCTTACAGGGAATGCCAACAACAGGCAATGTGGTATTGGCGGCAATGGCGCCGGCCAGGTGGGCTGCCATACCTGCGGCGCAAATGATAGCGCCGAAGCCGTTGGCTCTTGCATTGGTTGCAAAGTCATGGGCCTCCATAGGGGTTCTGTGGGCGGAGTAAATATGCACCTCGTAGGGGATCTCCAAACTCTTCAGCATATCCACCGCTTTTTGCACGATAGGCAAATCACTGTCGCTGCCCATAATAATACCGATTTTCTTCATGATAGTTCCTCCTGATACCACCAAAAAGGGCGCACTTGACCCTAAATTCGTGTCAAATGCGCCCAGACGGTCGGCTAGTTCACATTCTTTGGTCCCCCATGGTAATCCATGTGTTCCGTCAGTCGCAAAGAACGCTTAAAAATTACAGAATAATTTTATCATAGCAACCAATTAGTGTCAAGTTAACCAATCGGTTTTTGCCCCGAAAAATCATTATTTTTGCAGAATATTTACAAATTAGGACAGTTGCTTTTTGGCCTCGCAGTAGATGCAGCGATAAATCTTCCGCTGTGCATCCACTAACTTAAATTTGTGGGGCAATTCCTGCTCGGTGGAAGAGATACAACGGGGGTTGTCGCAGACCAAACGGTCGTCCACAACGGACTCTACCTCTTGCATCTGTCTGCCCTCCTCTGCCTCTTTCAGCAGTTTCAAAATCAGCGCCATACGCATATATTTTGCGTTCAAAGCCTGGCGGAAGTAGGCCGCTCTGGGATCATCATCGACCTTGACGCTGATCTCATTGACTCTGGGCAGCGGATGCAGCACACGCATCGTGGGCTTACCGGCAGCCATCTTTTCGGGAGTCAGGATATAGCTATCCTTCAAGCGCTCATACTCATCAAAATTGTCAAAACGTTCCTGCTGAATGCGTGTCATATACAGCACATCCAGTTCGGGCATAGCATCTTCCAAAGAGGTGGTCTCCACATACTCCATACCGTACTTGTCCAGCACTTCGTACTTGACATATTTGGGCAGTTTCAGTTCTTCGGGGGAAATCAGCACAAATTTAATGTTCTCATAACGCGCAAAGGCAGAGATCAGGGAATGTACGGTTCTGCCGTACTTCAAGTCGCCGCAGCAGCCAATGGTCAGATTATTCAGTCTGCCATTTTCACGGTAAATGGTCAGAAGGTCAGCAAGGGTCTGAGTGGGATGGCAATGTCCGCCATCGCCTGCATTGATAACAGGAATAGAAGCATTGGTAGCAGCCACATAAGGTGCGCCTTCCTTGGGATGGCGAATGGCCATAATATCCACATAGCAGGAAAGCATTTTGGCGGTGTCGGCCATACTCTCACCCTTGGACGCAGAAGAAGAACCGGCGCTGCTAAAGCCCAGCACATTACCACCCAATTCGTACATAGCAGCTTCAAAACTCAAGCGTGTACGGGTGGAAGGCTCAAAGAACAGCGTGCCCAATTTCTTGCCGTGGCAGGCCTCTGCATATTTTGCAGGATTCTCGCTGATGTCACAGGCAGTTTCCAGCAGCTGATGAATTTCTTCTACAGAAAAATCTACAATATCGATTAAGCTTCTCATTTATTTTGCTCCATTCACAGCCAGATAGTTCTTAATCCGGGTTACATTTTCCTCGTTTGCAGGGTCTTCTTCCAGATATTCGATAATGTCATAGACATCAACAACAGAATACACAGGGAAACCGAATTGCTCCTCGATTTCCTGCATAGCACCCTTATCAGTCTGACCCTTTTCCTTGCGGTCTACCATAATGAAGGTTGCGATAACCTTGGCGCCATCCAAATGACTCAAAATTTCCATAGATTCACGGATAGCGGTACCGGCAGTGATAACATCCTCAATGATGACAATCTCTTCACCTGTCTGGGGTACATAACCAACAAAGGTGCCACCCTCACCGTGGTCTTTTACTTCCTTACGGTTAAAGAAGAAAGGCACATTCAAGCCGTTACGGGACAATGCAACTGCGGCAGAAATAGACAGAGAAATGCCCTTATAAGCAGGGCCGTACAGAACGGCCTGCTTCTTACCCAGCTTATCAAAATAAGCCTTTGCGTAAAACTCGCCCATCTTGGTAATCTGGTCACCGGTCTTGATCATACCGGCATTGACGAAATAGGGAATCTTACGGCCGGATTTGGCGGTAAAATCACCAAACTTCAAAACACCTGCGCCTTGCAGGAATTCAATAAACTCTCTTTTATAGCTTTCCATAGCAAAACCTCCTTAATCGCAAAACTCTTCCACGCAGCGGTTGTAGGCTGCAACGGGGTCTGCAGCAGGGGTAATCGGACGGCCAACAACAATGTAGTCAGAACCGATTTCCTTTGCCTGGGCAGGGGTCATAACGCGCTTCTGATCGCCCACATCACCGTCGGCAAAACGAACACCGGGGGTAATTGTCAGGAACTGCTTGCCGCACAAATCATGTACTTTGCCAGCCTCCAGAGGAGAACATACGATACCGTCAAGACCGGCTTCCTCAGCGCACTTTGCGTAGTGCATAACCACCTTGTCAATGGGCTCACGAATCAGCAGGTCCTCTTCCATGCTCTGCTGGTCGGTGGAAGTCAACTGGGTAACTGCAATCAGCAAGGGGCGTGTGCCGTCTTCACGGGTCAGGCCCTCCAAGGCAGCACGCATCATATTCTTTGTGCCAGCAGCGTGCAGATTGGTAATATCCACATCCAAATTCCGCAAAACAGCCATAGCCTTTTTCACGGTGTTGGGAATATCGTGCAATTTCAAATCAAGGAAAATCTTATGTCCACGGGCCTTGATTTCCTTTACAATCGCAGGACCTTCCGCATAGTAAAGTTCCATGCCGATTTTCACAAAAGGCTTGCGGCCGGTGAACTTGTCCAGAAAAGCAAAGGTCTGCTCGGCGCTTGCAAAATCGCAAGCAACAATTACATCCTTACCCATTATTTCACGCCTCCTATAATTTCACTCAAGGTGTTGATTCTATACTTATCCATTACTACAGGCAGATCTTCAATAATCTCCTTGCAGATATAGGGATTCACCAGGTTTGCCGCACCAACCTCAACGGCAGTTGCGCCGGCCAGCATCATTTCAATCACATCTTCTGCGCTGCTGACGCCGCCCATACCCACAACTGGGATCTTGACAGCGTTTGCGACCTGATAGACCATTCTCACAGCCACAGGAAAAATTGCAGAACCGGAGAAACCACCCATCTTGTTAGCGATGATGGGTTTACGGGACTTAAGGTCAATGCGCATGCCCAGCATGGTATTAATCAGACTGATGCCGTCTGCACCTGCATCTTCGCAGGCTTTGGCAATGGAAACAATGTCCGTAACATTGGGAGAAAGTTTCACAATCACAGGCTTGGTAGTTACCTTCTTGACCGCAGCAGTCACTTCAGCGGCTGCTTTCGGGTCGGTACCGAAACTCATACCGCCACCGTGGACATTGGGGCAACTGACATTCACTTCCAACCAGCCAACCTGCTCTTCTTTGTCCAGTTTTTCGCAGGTGTAGGCATATTCATCCACGCCAAAACCGCTGATATTGGCCATTACAGGCTTGTTGAAACAAGCTTTCAGCTTCGGCAATTCCTCAGAAATAACCTTTTCAACGCCCGGATTCTGCAGACCAACTGCATTGATCATACCGGCGGTGCATTCAGCAATGCGCGGTGTGGGGTTACCGAATCTGGGCTCTTTGGTTGTACCCTTGAAAGAGAATGTTCCAAGGCAGTTGATGTCATAAAGTTCGGCATATTCATAGCCGTAACCAAATGTGCCAGAAGCCGGAATGACAGGATTATCCAGAGGAATTCCGCAAAGATTAACATTTAATCTTCCCATAAAATTTCCTCCTTTTTCATCACAGGGCCTTCCTTACAAATGCGCTTATAGCCGGTGATGGTCTTGCAGGAGCATCCCATACAAGCACCAAAACCGCAGCCCATTCGCTTTTCAAAACTCATTTGACCGGATGTAACGGACGCTTTATAAACAGCCTTCAGCATAGGCTCCGGACCGCAGGTGTAGAAGTAGGAATAGTCCATACTCTGCAGCGCGTCTGTTACAAAACCCTTGATACCATAACTGCCATCGACTGTTGTGACAACAACTTCTGCACCAATTTTCTTAAATTCTTCTTCATAGAAGATCTCGCTTTTCGTATTAAAACCGAGAATCACAGAAACCTTTTTGCCTTCAGCAATAAGCTTCTTAGCCAGCAGGTACATCGGAGGCACGCCAACACCACCGCCCAGCAGCACAGGCATATCACCGGACAAAGTCAGGTCATAGCCGTTGCCAAGGCCGGTCAGCACATCCAGCTTCTCCCCATCCTGCATACGGGACATCATTTCGGTGCCCTTACCCACCGCCTTGTAGACAATGGTCAGGCGGCTGCCGTCCAAATCACAAACAGAGATAGGACGGCGCAGGTACAGACCCTCCAGCTTGATATTAACAAATTGGCCAGGTGCAGTAATTGCAGAGGTGTCACCCTCCAGCACCATTTTGAAAACACAATCCGTCAGAGCAGTATTACTGACAATCGTAAAAACACTTTGCTTCATCGTTCTCTCCTTAAATGGACAGTCGCTTACTTTGCATCAATGGTAGAAACCTTATTGGTGATCTCCTCAAGAACATCCAGAACAATACGGACAGTATCCAGATTGGAGAACAGCGTTACGCCGTTTTCAACAGCGCAACGGCGGATATACTCACCGTCTTCATAGTGCACACCGGACAAAATCGCACGGGTGTTGATCACATAGCTGACATATCCGGCACGAATAGACTCAAGGATCTCCTCACTGCCCTCAGACAGCTTGCCGCGGACACGGGTACGAATACCGTGCTCCTTCAAGTAGTTGGCTGTGCCGATAGTTGCTTCGATGTTGAAGCCCATCTCGTAGAAGCGACGCACCAGAGGCAGAGTCTCTTCCTTATCTTCATCAGCCAAGGTAACGATAACAGTACCGTAGTTCTGCAGGTTCATACCGGAAGCGATCAGCGCCTTGTACATTGCGCGGTGCAGAGTGTCATCGTAACCGATTGCTTCGCCGGTAGATTTCATTTCAGGGGACAGATAAGCATCCAAACCTTTGATCTTATTGAAGGAGAACACAGGCACCTTAACATAGAAGCGCTCTTTCTTCTCGGGGTACAGGCAGAAGATGCCCTGTTCCTTCAGGCTCTTGCCCAAAATAACCTCCGTTGCAATATCTGCCAAGGAATAGCCGGTTGCCTTAGACAGGAACGGAACAGTACGGGAGGAACGGGGATTGACCTCGATGATATAGACATTCTCGTTCTTATCCACGATGAACTGGATATTGTAGAGGCCAACGATGCCAATGCCAAGGCCCAGCTTCTTTGCATACTGCAAAATAATGCCCTTGACCTTGTCAGAAATAGAGAAGGTAGGATACACGGAAATAGAGTCGCCGGAGTGAACACCGGTTCTCTCAACCAGTTCCATAATACCGGGGATAAAGACATCCTGACCGTCGCAGATTGCGTCGACCTCAACTTCCTTACCCACGATATACTTATCGACCAAGACGGGCTTGTCCTCGTCGATCTCAACTGCGGTCTTCAGATAGTGGCGCAGATGCTCGTCCTTCGCAACGATCTGCATAGCGCGGCCACCCAACACGAAGGAGGGGCGAACCAGAACGGGGTAACCGATCTCATTTGCCGCGGCAATGCCGTCCTCGATCTTAGTAACAGCGCGACCCTTAGGCTGAGGAATATTCAATTCACGCAGGATCTTTTCAAAGCTGTCGCGGTTTTCAGCACGCTCAATTGCGGCGCAGTCCGTACCGATGATCTTGACACCGCGCTCCATCAGAGGCTGTGCCAGATTGATGGCCGTCTGACCACCCAAGGACGCAATAACACCGTCAGGCTTTTCAAAGTCGATGATATTCATAACATCTTCCGGTGTCAGAGGCTCAAAATACAGCTTATCGGCAGTTGTGTAGTCGGTAGAAACTGTTTCAGGGTTATTGTTGATAATGATTGCCTCATAACCGGCCTTCTTGATCGTCATAACCGCGTGAACGGTGGAGTAGTCAAACTCAACACCCTGACCGATACGGATAGGGCCGGCACCAAGCACAACGATTTTCTTCTTGTTAGTCAGAACAGAAGTATTCGTTCCAGTGTAGGAAGAGTAGAAATAAGGAATATATGCACCGGTATGGCAGGTGTCGACCATACGGTATACAGGATACAGGTTCTGTTCCTTACGAAGGTTGTAAACATCAACTTCTTTCCAACCCCAAAGGATAGAGATAAACTTATCGCCAAAGCCCATCTTCTTGGCTGCTTTCAGTGTTTCCAGATCGCCGGGATTTGCCTTAATGACAGACTCAAAGGCAACGATGCGCTCAATGGCTTCCAGGAAGAATGCAGTAATCTTTGTGATGTTGTGGAGTTTTTCCACACTCTCACCGCGGCGGAACAGCTCCGCAACTGCGAAGATATTGTCATCCTGGAAGGATTCCAAATACTTGAGCATATCTTCAGTAGACATATGGTCAAACTTTGCCATATGCATATGGCAAACACCGATTTCCAAGGAGCGAACGCCCTTAAGCAGGCATTCCTCTAAGGTAGAGCCGATGCCCATAACCTCACCAGTGGCCTTCATCTGTGTGCCCAGCGTGTTGGCAGCAGAGGTGAACTTGTCAAAGGGGAATCTGGGCAGCTTTGCAATGGTGTAGTCCAGCTTCGGCTCAAATGCTGCTGTTGTGTTTGCAACAGAGATCTCGTCCAGACGCATACCCACAGCGATCTTAGCGGTCACACGGGCAATGGGATAACCGGAAGCCTTGGATGCCAGCGCAGAAGAACGGGAAACTCTGGGATTGACCTCGATCAGGTAGTACTCAGATGTTTCAGGATTCAGCGCAAACTGAACATTACAGCCGCCTTCGATCTTCAACTCACGGATCAGCTTAATGGCAGAGTCATTAAGCATCTTTTCGTCTTCCCTAGACAGGGTCATAATGGGTGCTACAACAAGGCTGTCGCCGGTATGAACACCGACAGGATCAATGTTTTCCATACCGCAGATGGTGATGGCGTGGTCGTCGGAATCGCGCATAACCTCAAATTCAATCTCCTTGTAGCCCTTAACGGACTTTTCGATCAACACCTGATGCACAGGAGACAGCTTAAAGGCATTGGTGCCGATCTCAACCAGCTCTGCCTCGTTATAGGCAAAACCGCCGCCGGTACCACCCAGCGTGAAGGCAGGACGCAAAACCACAGGATAGCCAATGCGTTTTGCTGCATCCTTGGCCTCATCGAGAGAGTATGTAATCTCAGAAGGAATAACAGGCTCGCCGATGGACTCGCACAGTTCCTTGAACATTTCACGGTCCTCAGCGCGCTCAATGGAGGAGCTGGAGGTGCCCAACAGTTCTACCTGACACTCCTTCAAGATACCTTTCTTCTCCAGCTGCATAGCCAGATTCAGACCTGTCTGACCGCCGATGCCGGGAACGATAGCATCGGGACGCTCATAACGGATGATCTTTGCAATGAATTCAAGTGTCAAAGGCTCCATATAAACCTTATCCGCAATCACAGTATCAGTCATAATGGTAGCAGGGTTACTGTTGCAAAGGACTACCTGATAACCTTCTTCTTTTAATGCCAAACAGGCCTGTGTACCTGCATAGTCAAACTCCGCGGCTTGTCCGATCACGATAGGGCCGGAGCCGATGATCAAAATCTTTTTAATGTCTGTTCTCTTTGCCATAATGCTACCTCCAATTAAACCTTACTATACACAATGTTACCGTCGCAGACAGTAAGCATACATTCACCTTTTAACTGCCAACCGGCAAAGGGCGTCGCCTTGCCTTTGGATAAAAATGCAGCCGGGTCGACCACAAAGCTCTTATTGAGATCCCAAACGGTATACTCTTCTCCCATCGGGATACCGAAGCGCGCTCTCGGGTTCGTGCTAAGCAGCTGCACAAGCCGCTCGAGCGTAATGATGCCGGGCTCTACCAAATGGGTATACAGCACAGGAAACGCCGTCTCGATGCCCACCACGCCAAAAGCACTTCCGGCAAGGCCTTTGCTCTTCTCTTCCGCACTGTGAGGCGCGTGATCAGTTGCGATCATATCTATTGTGCCGTCAACAATGCCGGCAACCAATGCTTCACGATCGGACTTATCGCGCAGCGGCGGATTCATTTTGAACCGTCCATCTTCCTGCAGGAAACTGTCGTCCATTGTCAGGTAATGGGGGCCGGTTTCACAAGTTACATCCAGGCCTTTTGCCTTTGCCTGTCGGATCAGTTCAACACTTTCCTTTGTAGAAATATGACAGACATGGTAAGCACAGCCGGTCTCCTCCACCAGCTTCAGGTCTCTTGCGATCTGTTCGTACTCGCTGGCGCTGCAGATACCTTTATGATCGTGGGACTTCGCATATTGTCCGTCGTGGATATATCCGCCCTTCAACAGGCTGTTGACCTCACAATGGGCAACAATCATCTTTCCCAACGCCTTGGCGCGGACCATTGCCTGCCTCATCATTTCATCGCTCTGTACGCCTCGTCCGTCATCAGAAAAAGCAATACACAGCCCGGCCATATTTTCCAGATCTGCCAATTCTTCACCCTTTTGACCAACAGTAATCGCGCCATAGGGGTACACATGTATGCAGGCTTGTTCTTCGATCAGTTTCCGTTGCATCTGCAAGTGCGCAACGCAATCAGGAACAGGATTTAAGTTCGGCATAGTGCAAACAGCTGTATATCCGCCACGGGCAGATGCTTTCGATCCGCTTTCAATGGTCTCTTTATAAGAAAAACCCGGCTCACGGAAATGCACATGCACATCACAAAAGCCGGGCAAAACAACATATTCAGAAACATCATCTGCGGACAATGCGGTCATCAAAGGAGAATCGGAAGAAACAATAACGCTGTCAAAGCAACCAACAAACTTTAACTTAGCCAGTGCGCTCATAGTCCCATATCCTCCCATAATACTTTTCTTTGAGAGTATACCATATCTACGGCGCTTTGTCAAACAAAGTCGGAAAATTTCCGCATAAAATAATACACAAATTATTGGCCCTCAAACAGCGTCATCGTGTCCAAATCCACGAAGGGATACGCCCGTTGCCAAACGCCCTCTGTTTTTACTACGCTGGCACGGTGTTCGCTGAGTAATCGAACGATGTCATACACGTCAATCCAAATCTCGGAATTACATTCCTTTTGGCTCTCATCAAACACAAGCTGCATACCAAAATGCAGGTGTACCGTTTCAATATTGTTTGTATTCTCCTTATCCGAGTAGCCGGTTCGTCCCATAAATCCGATCAACTCACCGGATTGCACAATCTTACCCTCATAGAGACCATCAGCAAAGGGCTTGTCCTTTTGCAAATGGGCATAGTAATAATATCGTTTGGAATCAAACGAACGAATCCCAATGCGCCAGCCTCCATATCGGTTCCAGCCCAACGCTTCAACCACGCCACCTTCCACTGCCATAACAGGGGTACCCAATCCGCCCATTAAATCATTGCCCAAATGCTTACGCTTAAAGCCAAATGACCTGCTGTTGCCGAAATCTGCACAATGGCTGTAGCCGTATCCGGCTGCAATGGGGCTGAACGCCTTAAGGCCATAAGCCGGCTTCCACTCCCCATTGATCATCACCGCATAATTCCCCAAAAGTCCGCCCAAAACAGCCGTGTAAGCCTGGTGATAGTAGGAATAATACTTGTGTAGATCACCAAGTATTTCCTGCGGTGTTCTATCGCCGGAAAGCTCCGTTGCAGCCTTCTTCACAGATGCAAGACCGCACTTACCGCCAGTACGACAGGCCGATACTGCAAGAATATCGATCCAACTGATGTGCTTCTCTTTATTTGCTGTATCCAAATCCACATCCATTGTATATTTCAGCGACTCATACGGTACAGCAAAATCGACCCATTTGATCGGCTGGGCCTGCACGCTCGGCGCAGCTACCAGCAAAAGTACAAACAAAACTAAAAACCACCGCTTCACAAAATCACCTCGGTAGGTAGTCTGTGAAGCGGCGGTCAAATCATTCGATGTAATTATTGCAAATCCTTACGGATTCCTTCTGCAATTTGGTAAATATCTTCCATTGTCTGAATTGCCGAAATTTTCTCTTTGTAATAGTTGGCATACGCAACACCGCGCAGATACCAGGCAAAATGCTTTCGCGCCTCAAGGCAAGCAATATGCTCACCTTTATCTTCAAGCGCAAGCTCAAACTGCTTGACTGCCACATCAATGCGCTTTGCTAAAGCAGGACGAGCATATTCACTCTCCCCTGCCAACGCGGCCTGCACATCTGCAAACACCCACGGATTTCCAAAGGTGGCTCTGCCGATCATTAGGCCGTCCGCATTCGTCCAGTTGCGGCACTTTACGGCCGTCTGTCCGTCTACAATGTCGCCATTGGCAATTACAGGTATTGAAAGGACATCCTTCACCTTGGCGATCATATCCCAATCGGCAACGCCGGAATAGAGCATACTGCGAGTTCTGCCGTGGACAGTGATCAAAGCAGCGCCGCTGTCTTCCATTAGCTTGGCAAAGTCCAGTACATTGATACTGCCCTTGTCCCAGCCGAGGCGGCATTTTACCGTTACTGGCACATCAACTGCTTTTGACACAGTTTTAACAATCTGCTCTGCCAATTCCGGTGTTCGCATCAGGCCGCAGCCATCGCCATTGTTCGCAATTTTAGGCATAGGGCATCCCATATTGATGTCTAAAAAATCGCAACCGGAGATTTCCAGCGCCAGGCGGGCCCCCTCTGCCATAATCTGAGGATCATTGCCGAAAATCTGCGCGCCGCAAATGCTGCCTGCATTTTTGCGGAGCAAGGCAGCGCTTTTTTTATCCTTATAGACAAGTGCCCGTGAGGATACCATCTCCGTGATAGTAACATTGGCGCCAAGCTCTGCACAGATTGTGCGGAAGGCCCAATCCGTGACGCCTGCCATCGGTCCCAAGGCAAGGAAATTATCCACTTGTAATGTGCCGATCTGCATACCGATCACCTCCCGAGCACCGGGAAATTATAGCATACAGACAGAGCATTTGCAAGTCAAATCAAAGCTGTGACCAACCACGCAAGGCCGATGGCCATTGCCCCAACCAAGGCCCAAAAAGAGCCATAGCGCACAACATTCGGTTTGTTGCTATGCCCAGAGCTGTGAAAGAGCTTGTCCGCTGTCTTCAGCAGCATCTCATCTGTAATGCCGTCCTTCCCGACCGCATCATCCTTCAATATAAAAATAGCCTGTTCAAAAAGCTTTTGATCCGGCGATTGTACAACGATCACCTGTCGCGAGATTCCTTTTACCATATTTTACCGCCTCCTTTTCGAAGGCAGTATTCCCACAAGGGAACGCTTTCATACTATTATTCCAAATCGATAGGACGCTTATAGCGACCCTTAGGCCCCCACTCAGGCAAAGGCAGCCGCTGCATTGCGCCGAAAATTCGTTCCTTCAAATCGGGATAGGTGGCACTTAAATCATAAACCAGTTTCTTAATTTCTTCACGCTTGGTGTGCTTATCAACCGGGCAACGATTCTCTAGCACCGGCAAATTCTCACGAGCGGCAAAGCTGTCTACAGTTCGCTCGTGGATATAGAGCATCGGACGAATTTGAATGATACCGGTGCGGTCCAAATCCGTTACCGGCTGGAAGCAGCTGATACGACCTTCATAAATCAGACTCATAACAAAGGTTTCCACAGCGTCATCAAAATGGTGACCCAATGCCAACTTATTCAGGCCCAAATCCAGCAGCGCCTGATTCAGCGCACCGCGGCGCATCTTTGAGCACATAGAGCAGGGGTTCTTCTCTTTTCTGTGGTCGAATATAATCGGGCCGATCTCCGTCTTGATCAGATGGAACGGCACATCCAGCTGTTTACACAGCTGCTCTATCTTGGAGAAATCCATCCCAAGACCCATGTCGATGGTGATCGCCTCCAGTGTGAAGGGCTGGCTGTTGTATTTTCGCAGTTCAGCAAGAAAAACCAGCAGTGCCAGAGAGTCTTTGCCGCCGGATACGCCAACACCGATTCTGTCACCGGCTTCTATCATATTATAGTCTTCCACGCATCTGCGCACCAAACCGATCATTTTTTGCATGGTTTTTCCTCCAAATATATAAAAATAGGAAGTTAGCAAATAAGAGCATTTGCGAGTATTTGAGCGATTTTAAGAGTTTATGCGGTGTTCCGTAAATTTTTATCAAAAATCTGTTGACAATTACCGCACGATATGTTTTAATAATCAAGCGTTTTGCAGTCATTGTACTGCTTATATATGAATTTGTCAAAATAATTTAACCTATTGGAGGAAAGCATAATGTCCACTACTTTGGCTAAACTTGAGACCGTAGAGCGCAAGTGGTATGTGGTCGATGCAGC
>JAZOSY010000047.1:0-2107 GCA_045657385.1 Faecousia sp.
GCAGCCATATTGGACAGATGGAAGTCGATCTGACGGTAGCGGCCACCGAAAGGAATACTGCCGATGGTACGCTTGATGCTCAGTTCGGCCATAGCCGAGTCGTTTGCGAAGATAATACCCATTACATTCATAGCAAATTCCCTCCTTTACCGCATTTCGCCGGGCAGCAGAACTGTGCCGGCCTCGATCACAGTGCCCTTGGCGGTCACGCTGATCTGTTTTGCTTCATCCTTGGCAAACACACCGCCCACAACCGCGTTGCGGCAGACCTTGGAGTTCTCGCCCAGAATGGCGTGGCGGACGATAGCGCCGGACTCAATCAGAACACCGGGCATAACAACGGAATCCTCAACAACTGCGCCAACGCCCACAGTGCAGCCGGTGGAAATAATGCTGTGACGCACAGTGCCGTAAATTTCAGAGCCCTCTGCGATGAAACAGTTGACGGTGTTAGCATCCTTGTCGATGTAAGAAGAGGGCAGAGCGCTGTTACGGGCGTGGATCTTGGTGCGCTCATCGCCGCGAATGTTAAATTCCGGATCTTTGCCCAGAAGCTCCATATTGGCTTCCCACAGAGAGTCGATGGTTCCCACATCCTTCCAGTAGCCGTCAAAGGTGTAGGCCATCATCTTGTGGCCGCTGTTGAGCAGGTTGGGAATGATGTTTTTGCCGAAGTCGTTGGAGGAGTTGGGGTCAGCCTCGTCAGCGACCAGCGCGTCGTGCAGGACCTTCCAGTTAAAAACATAGATACCCATAGATGCGTTGGTGGACTTAGGAACAGCAGGCTTTTCCTCGAATTCATAGATAGAGCCGTCAGGGTTGGTGTTCAGAATACCGAAGCGGCTGGCCTCCTGCAGAGGCACATCGCGGACAGCAATGGTGCAGGATGCGTTGTGCTTGATGTGGTAATCCACCATAGCGCTGTAGTCCATCTTATAAATGTGGTCACCGGAGAGGATCACCACATAATCCGGGTCAAAGCGCTCGATGAAGTCGATGTTCTGATAGATAGCATTGGCGGTGCCTTTGTACCAGCCGCTCTTTTTGTCGTGCCGCTCGTAGGGGGGCAGGACCTGCGCGCAGCTGTGGGTCTTGTTCAGGCCCCAAGGCTGACCGTTGCCGATGTACTCGTTGAGCTCCAAGGGCTGATACTGTGTCAGAATGCCCACGGTGTCGATGCCGGAGTTGACGCAGTTGCTCAACGGGAAGTCAATGATGCGGTATTTGCCACCGAAGGGGACAGCGGGTTTTGCTGTTTTTTCGGTCAGAACCTTCAATCGGCTGCCTTGACCGCCGGCCAGCAACATAGCAATGGTACGCTTTTTCTGAAAATGCATAGACGAGTCTCCTTGTTGTATTGATATGTGCAGAAAGCGCAAACTTACCACACAATTTGTTTCCACCTATACCATATCACATTTTCTTTTAGAAGAAAAGAGGAAATTTCAAATAAAACGGAAAAATTGCCGTCAATTTTACTAACACAAGCAGACGGAAACATAAAATATCTGTGAATATTCAACGGATATGGCCGTATAAGTGACCGATTCGCCCAAAAGTGCCTGCAGAAACAATTGCTATTTGTTTGCAGCTGTGTTATGATAAACAGCAAGGAAATTGGAGAGAAGGCACGAAACTTTGGAATATAACGATATTTATGATAAACAGCGCAACTTAACGGGCCGTGTCCACCTGCGAGGCACACGCTGGGAGCCGGGAGAATACGGTCTTGTGGTCTGTGTGTGGGTGTATGACGGCAAAGGAAAAATCCTGCTGACCAAGCGCGCTCCGGAAAAGAGCTTCCCCGGCACTTGGGAAAATTCCGGCGGCGCAGCGAAAAGAGGGGAGACCAGCCGGCAGGCCATTGCCCGTGAGCTGTACGAGGAAACGGGTATCCGGGCATCGGAGGACGAGTTTGAACTGATCGCCACCGAGCAGGAGGGCAATATGCACTACGACCACTATTGCCTGCACCGCACAACACCTTTGGAGCAGATCGTCCTGCAGCCCGGTGAGACGAGCGATGCCCGTTGGGCCACCTTCGAGGAGATCAGCGCCCTGATCGCAGAGAAGAAGATCTGCTATGTGATCGGCCGGCAGTTCAAGT
>JAZOSY010000048.1:0-10623 GCA_045657385.1 Faecousia sp.
CACTCCAACCCGTGTGATCAATCGTGCCCAGCGGTATGAACGTCTGGTCAGCCTGAATGCACCGGCAATTATCATCAACGAAGAGGGGCGCAGCCTTGCCGAAGAGTTGGTGCTGTATTATCATCATGTCCAAAGACCGAAGCCTGACTTTGAGAAGTTTATTAAGGCGCAGGAAGGCATCTACGCAGAAGCCCTTGCCGAAATCCGCAAGGGCAAAAAGCAAACCCATTGGATGTGGTTCGTTTTTCCTCAGTTGCGAGGACTTGGCCAAAGCAATATGGCGCAAACCTACGGCCTTGCGGACTTGGAAGAAGCTAAGGCATATCTGGCAGACATGATTCTTGGCGCCAGATTAAGGCTGATTACGGAAGAATTGCTGAAACTTGATAAGCAGAACCCCGAAGAAATTTTCGGCGATATCGATGCGATGAAGCTGAAGTCTTGCATGACTCTGTTTGCATATGCAGAGGAAAATGAGGATTCCGTTTTCCGCAATGTGTTGCGCCAGTATTTTAACGGCGAAGAGGACGATAAGACAACTGCAATTTTAGCAATTCAGAACTTCGATTTTACAAAATAATTAGATAAGGATGTCTGCAATATGCTTCATTATATTCAAAATGGGGACGATCCGCAAAAGAAAGCCAGAAAGCGCAAAACCGGCATTGCTTATCGCCGAAAAATGAAGATTAAGCATCGGGAACAGATTCGCAAAAACACCCGCTATGGCTATAACTGTTGCTGGTGTGGATATAAAGCAGCATATGTTGATTGGGTCTTTGATGGCGATGACTGGTATCCCTCCGGAAAATATGTTAAGTATCCAAAGAACTCCAAAGGCAAACAATTTTGGAAGGGCTATTCTAATCGAGTTATTCGCAGGCAGGATACGCTTTACCGCGGCAATCAATACAAGAAGGCCTGTAATTACCATTGCTTTACAAGCTATTAGAAATTTTAGAAGACTGCAATAAAGAGACTTTTATGGTACATTACCTGTGTTACACTTTCATTGCAAATAAAACAAAAGGAGATTTTTATTATGACCTATACCTGGAAAGTTGTTTATGTGCCGAAAGTAATGAATGGTGGAATGCGCGGCGTAGCCTTTGTGGAAGCCCACACCCAGGCAGAAGCCTCCTGGGCATTCAAGCAGCAGTATGCCGGACAGTTTCACACCATCGAGAAAATCGAGAAATTCGGTTAAGAAGATCGCAGACACCGAGGCTTGCGTTGTCTCGGTGTCTGTGATACCATTAAAACAGAAAGAGGTTACACTATGGAACTGAACGAAAGAATTTTGGAAGCCGCCATTATGAATGAGCTTGTGCGAGATAAAGTTCCGGTAAGAGTATTTTTGATGAATGGTTTCCAATTTCAGGGCGTTATTGCCAGATACGATCTGCTTGTGATCGTACTGGTTAACGATGACGGACAACAGATTATCTATAAACACAGCATTTCTTCCATTACCCCGCAAAGCGCATTAAAATCCGCACAGCCCAAAACATAATCATTTCACATTATGGAGGGATACAAAATGAAAACTTATGAATGCATTGCCCACAGCGGCAACACCGGCAAGCAGATCGTTATTTTTGTCAGAGCATACAGCGCATCTTCTGCAAAAGCAGATGCCTTGACGCAAGCCCGGCAACAGTTCGGCCCCGGCGCCGGCGCGGTTACCGTCATCAGCGTCAAGGAAGTTTAATAGAAAAACTGCTGTACGAATTCGTACAGCAGTTTTTCTATGCACATTTTATGTACTAAAAATGGCACTTTCCACTCTGTATAATTAGGGCGTATCAAATTTATGGAGGTATGAATGTATGGAAAATAAGAATGTAGTAATCCTGAAACGGCACCCCCGGGCAATCAAGTTCACCAACTCGTTCTACACCAACCAGTGTCCCGATTTGGAAGACCGGATCATCGTCGACCTCACCTCCCGCAACCCCGACCGCAACTTCTCCCGTCAGGTATCCCCCTTCTATGTTGGCCCGGTGACCGGTCCTGATGGTGCTCGGGCGAACAACCTGGAACTGTTTTGGCAGTCCGCCAAGGTGTTCCCCCACCACGATAACGGTGGTCAGCCTAACCAGGAGTACTTTACGTACCGTCAGAAGATGTATAGTTCCTTGCCCGGCGAGGTTCCCAAGCCGGTCCTCCGTCATCCTTACCGTCAGTTTGGTTATGAATCGGATGATATGTTGTACTGGCCATTCTGGAACGAGGAGAAGGGTGAGTATGAACCGCTTTCCTACCTCCAGGCCCGGAAGAAGGTGTACGTTCCGGAGTACGCAAAACTGGTTGCCCATACCCCGGCGCTTCGCTATCTGAAACGACTTTTGGATGAGGGTAAGAAGGTAGCTCTCCTGGATTTTGATGGGTTTAATTATTATAATGAGGAGTCCATGAAGGTTCGCTACCGTGCTTATGTTTTGAAGTGTAAGAAGGAACACCGTCCCATTTTGGTAGGGGAGAAGGATTTTACCGATATTAAAGATATGAGATCCGCCATTGAGTTTCCCCATACTCCGGTGGGCCATGCCTTCGTGGTGAAGTCGCTCCTTCAGGGCGACCTGGAAGTGGTGGACGGAAAAGTGATCGATCATATGGGTCTGGCAGCATAATTGAGGGGGGAACACCCCCTCTTTCCTTGCGCTGACGATGTGCTTATGATAAAGTAAAAGAAAAGGAGTTGCAAATATGGAAGAACTGTTGCAAAGAATTATCGAGGCCTGCGCTGCGTATTACCTTGAAGAACTGGATGACGCAGGCTTCCAAAAGGTAATCAACGAAATTCCGGCAACGGTCTGGCAGGACAAGGAATTCGTGCTGAAGGTTCTGGAACTGGACACCTCTGCCGTCATGAAAGTTCCTGATCAACTGGCGGCAGATGAGGAATTTAAAGTGTATGTAGAGGAAAGTATCGATCTGGAGGATGTTGTTCAGTCTTTTCCGGAAGGAAAACTGCCCCAATGGATCAAGGATTGGATGAAGTGACATTTATGGTACATTATCCCTGGTATAATAGCCCGGTAAGTACTCGATATGTTGACAGATAGAAAGGAATGATGTCCCACTATGAAAATTGCAGTTTTATTTGGCTCCTTTAACCCTATGACCAATGCCCACCTGGCTGCTATGAAGACCGCCGTGGATGCACTACAGGCTGACAAGGGTCTGTTCGTTGCCACCAACGGCAAATACCTGCGTCGCAAGACCGTCAAGACCGGTGACCCCTTCTACCTCACCGAAGAAGAGCGCCGGGAGATCATCGAAAAGACCTGCGCGACAGAGCCAAAGCTGTCCTTCTGGGGCTTTGAGATGGGCGGCATTAACCCTGCCCGTTATAAGACCCTCTGCAAGATCCAGAAGCAGTATCCAGATGCGGAAGTTTACGAAATCCAGGGTGCGGATAAGGTCCGCTCTGACTCCAGAGTCGGCAGCGCCGAGGACTATCTCGCCAACATCCGCTTTGCGGTATTTGACCGGGATGACATTGACCTGGAACAGACCTTCGCTGCCGATCCTTTACTGAGCCGCTACCAGGATTCCTTCACGCTGCTGCCTGCCTTGCCGGAAGCCGAGATCAGCTCCACCGCTGTCCGCAAGCGCTACTATGCCGGTGAGAATTGCGATCACTTGATCCCGGAAGCCGCCGCAGACGTGCTGGCTCGTCATGACCCTTCCGAATTTACCATCTCCTATGAGGAGCGGATGAAAACCATTATGGCCAGCGGCAGATACGGCGTGAACCAGGCACAAAAGGAAGTCTATGTCCAGAACACCGACCTGTTCCTCCGCTGGAAGGCCGGGCAGATTCCCCAGTTTGGCGACTATCAGTGCTATCTGGACGGTGCAAAGCTGTACAAGACCGCTTGCAGCGTGACCAATATGGGCACTACATATCCCTCCACCGAAACAGGCTGCGTCAACGCCGACTGCGTGGATGTTGCCCAGCAGCTGATTGATGCCGGCTATAACCCTGCTATCTTGAACTTGGCATCTGCCGGTCGTCCCGGTGGTGGCTATGACCTGGGTTTGGGCGCGCAGGAGGAATCCCTTTGCCAGAGTTCCAATTTGAGCCTGTCTTTGTACCAGTTTGCAGATCCCAAGCGGCTTAAGTGCGTCCGGGATAGCGGTGTTCCTCACAAGCAGATCGGCTATCCCCTGGATACCAACTACGGCGGCATTTACACCCCGGGTGTCACTTTCTTCCGCAATAACAAGCGCAAATATTTCACCATCAAGGACGAGCCTTTCCGGTGCGATGTGATCACGGCAGCTGCCCTGAGTTTCAATGGTCGCAATGATTTTGCCCGGGCCATGGTGCTGATGTACAAGGCCGCTGACGGCGGATTCACCCCTGCCGGTGCTGAAGTCATGCGCAACAAGATCCGCACCATCCTCCGCATGGGCGTGGAACACGGCAAGGATGCGCTTGTGCTCGGCGCCTTCGGCTGCGGCGCATATAGGTTGCCGCCTGATGCAGTGGCTGCGTTGTTCCGGGAAGTGATGGACGAGCCGGAATTCGCCGGCAAGTTCCGCTTGCTGGTGTTCGCCATCCTGGAAAGACCCCGCAAGCCCAACGGCTTGGCCGGTAAATTTGCCCCCTTCTACCAAGAATTCGGTTCTTTTGATATGCCCTGATCATAATACACCCCCCCACTGTGCACACAGTGGGGGTTATATCCCTATTCCCTATTACATAGAAACGAGGTGACTTATTTCGTGGAGATTATTGTTGGCGAATTTGTTGTAAACAAACTTGCAGAAGTCGGTACGATTACAGCTTTTGATGGTCAATATATTACAGTTGATTATCAAAGCAGGACTGCCAGGTTCCTGACCAACGCGTTTGAACAAGGTCATATCCGATATGTAAATGCAGACCTTCAAAAGAAGCTCGAGGAATGTATTGCACAAACAAAACGCGAAGCAGAGCAAAAAGCAGAAGAAGCCCGTGTTGCTGCTGAAGAAGCGAAACAAGCACAAAAAACACAAGCCGCCAAAGCACCTGTGAGCAATAATGACATTACATTTGAATCTGTCAAACTGATGCTAGAACCTGCCCAGTATAGTTTGAACTCCGTTAAAAAAGCAGATAAGGCATTGGTGGGCGATATCTTTGAACAGTGCAACCAAGATATAAAAACCCTGTATGAAAAAACAACCCCAAGGATGACCTATCCTAAGTTTACATCCCATTCAAGAAGTAAGCATTGTACCGGTTTTCTGTGCAGATATTCAGATACCTTGGTTTTCCGGGTTTTCTCAAGAAATGATGTTTACAAAAAACGGGTAAGAAGCGGTGTTACAGTTATGGAAAGCACTACCACCGAGATTTTGCGTGTTGTATGGGTAAAAGATAACGTTTATTCTTTTTCAAAAAACTTTTCTAGCTATAATGGATATTTTTACAATACTGTCAACACTGTGCGCTGGACGGGTGGCGGTATGACCCAGGGAATCATGCTCAACGATGTGATTCGATGCTGCGACTGTGGGTATCTGAACGATACGATTTCAGAGACCGGAATCGATGTTAACTGTCAGCAATATTTGCAGCTGTTGATCCCTGCATTGCATAACAACAAAGCGGAAATCGTTTTTAAGAACAAGGGATTTTTCTCTGCCTTCCGCATCGATGATCTTGTTGGCTATTTACAAGAATTCACGCCGAAGCAAATTGATTTTGCCAGCAAAAACAATGTGCTGAACACCTTGCCGATTATTAAGCAGTATGGCATTTCTGACTTGGTGGTTCTCCGTGATATGGAAGCGCTTATGAAGAAAAAGTGGTATGATGGTAGCGCATACGATGTTTTGGCGCGACAGTTTGCACATCTAGGCTTCGATTGTACCGATTTGGAAAAGAAATTAATCAATTTCACGAAAAAAGTGGATTTCTTAGATGCTGGTGTGTACTACGACTATATCAAGGAATTAGGGCAATGTCCGGGCGTTACGGCACAGGATTTTTTCGATAAGAATTATATTGAAAGGCACAATATTCTGCACCGCGAACTAATGGAGCGATATGAGAGACAACGTGCAGAGATGCTGGCAAGACGCTATCAGCAAAACAAAAACCAGGTAAATAAAGAAAAAGAAGAATACGAAAAGATTGCCAAAGAGTTGTCTTGGATCGATCGGGAGGAAAACGGGTATTTCATAACCGTTCCGAAAACCATCGATGCGTTTATGGACGAGGGCATTATGCAGCGCAATTGTGTATATAGCTGCAGATACTATGCCCGCGTTATTGCAAAGCGGTCGATTGTTGTTTTTCTGAGACAGCAGAAAGACACCTCCTATGTTACTATTGAGTTTGATTACGAAACCTTTGAGGTTTCGCAGGCGTTAGGAAAATACAACAAGCGGATCGATCCGGAGCTATACGATTATGTTGTCAAGTTAGGAAAGCGGTTGTATTACGAACGGCATACACATCAATAAAAAGGATGCATTTCAATGCCACCGTTGATTTCCTTACTATCCAAGAGCAATGTAAGCCTCAGTACACCCAAGACCTTCTGTTGCTATCTGCGACAGTTTATTCAAAATTTTCAACCAAAACCTCTATTGGCAGACCACAACCTGTAGTTGCATTTAGGGAAAAGCGGTCGATTTTCTCTTCGCCTGGGTGAACACGGAGAAAAAACCACCGACTTCAGCGAATCGGACTTTTATGTTTTTCAGTATCTATGTTTATATTTCATTTGAAAAACAACAAAATCGTTACCCCTCCCCAGTTGGCAAATCTCTTTCTATAAATTTACGGCAGGATTTTCATTGTAAAGAAAAGATTGAAAAACTTCGAAATTTGTGTTTTAATAAAAAAGTAGCACACAAAAATTCTTAAAACAGATAACACAAAAATAGGCAAAGGGGAAGTTTATATGGGAAGCTTAGAAGCAAAAAACTTGGCAATCCTTCGCATTTTGCAAATTTTGCATAAATACAGCGATTTCCTGCACCCCCTGACGCAGGATAAGATTGCCCACTATTTGGATGTGGATTATGGTATCATCATTGAGCGTAAGGCCATCAGCCGTCATCTGGATAGGCTGAATGAGGCCGGCTTTGAAATCGACCACAGCCGGAAGGGCTATTATTTGGTAGTGCGAGAATTTGAAGATACGGAGCTAAAACTGCTGGTGGACAGCGTTCTGTGCAACCCGAATATTACCGCAAAACATTCCGCTCAGTTGATTGAAAAACTCTGCACACTGTCCAACAAATATTTCCGTAGCCACGTGAAGAATGTCCACACCGTAAAGGATTGGATTAAATCCGATAACTCCGCGCTGTTTTTTAATATCGAGACCATCGATAACGCCATCAACGATGGCAAGCAGGTGCAATATGACTACAATAAATATGGTGTGGATAAGAAACTGCACAAGTCCTCCTTCCAGCGAGTCACACCCTACCAGCTGATTTTACATAACCAGCGGTACTACCTGATGGGCTACAGCGAGTACTGGGGCAATATGGTCTTCCATCGGCTGGACCGCATCACCAACATTCAGCCCTATGATATGCCGGCATATCCCATCCGCAAAGTCCCCGGCTATGAAGCCGGCATCGACTACAAGAGGCTTTCCACCACTATGCCCTATCTGTACAGCGACAAGCCGGAGCGAATTGAAATACTGGCCGACACCTGGGTAATTGACCAGGTCATTGACTGGTTCGGCAAGGACATTGCCGTTCGGAAAACCGACAATCCGGACAAAATCAGCATTTCCCTTTGGTCCAGCCCCTATGCTATGGAGCTTTGGGCGCTACAATACCTGAAATATGTGGAAGTCATCACCCCGGTCCATCTGCGGAACAAAGTCCGTGAAACCCTGCAAAACGGCTTGGATAAGTATAATAAGGAATAAAATTTCATAAAAAAGAACCGCGATTCGTTTCTGAATCGCTGTTTTTTGTATTTTCCACTATCGGTACCATTTTTAGTACACAAAACTTCTTATAATAGGCTTACGGATTCCCGCCCCCACTATATACATTTTGAAACCTGGAGGATTTTAGTATGAAGAAGTATGAAATGAAGATTGAAAACGGCGTAATCACCGAAATTGAAACCTTTGACCCTGACGGCAACCCCATCTCCGGCCTTTTGTACATACCCAAGCAGGCCGTTGATTTCTCCACCGACGCCTGGCTGAGCCTGAACGAATTTGTTGAAGCCATTGAAGTACACAAAGACAACCCGGAATTCTCATCTGCCCACAACTGCCTGCTGAGCAAAAATGGCAAAAAGCTGATTAAGGCCTGCAAGAATAGTGCCGTTTCCAAATTGACCGACCTAAAGGTCATCGGCCGGGACGCCCTCTCTATTCTGGGTCTGCATCAGGACGAATTTATTCTCCGTATTCCCGATGGCGTGGAGGTACTGGATTATCGCGCCTTTGCCCTCAGCGCCGACAACGTGAAAATCACCGTTCCTGCTTCTGTGATCTATGTGAATCTGCTGACCTTTATGATTCACAGCCAGCACACCCATATTATTTTCGAGGGCGATCCCCATCTGCGAATCGGCGCTTTTGGTACCGCATCCGAAGCCAAGGACTCCGGCTTTGAGGTGTACCAGAAGATGCCTGCGGTATTGTATCCCAAGGCAGAGAATATCACGGTTACTTGTCAGCCTGATTCCAAGGTAGCAGCATATTGTAAGGAATATGGAATCCCTATGGGAGTGTGAACTCCCATTTTTGGTACATCTAGTATGATTTAATACTGGTGTAAGGATAAATCAATTCAAATTTCGTTATGGAGGATAGAGATATGCTGTTTTACAAATTTGAAGGTATGCTTGTCAATCAGAACGCAGAGACCGAGGACAGCCGGCGTGTACAACGGGAAACCACCAGAAAAATCTGTACGCGGAGCAGGGATTTCAACGAAAAACCCGGCCGGGATGGCTACTGCTTTGTGTCCGAGATGTCTGATGGTCTGCTGACCGTCGGCATCATTACGGAACGGGCCGAGTGCGCCCATCAGCTTGCCAAGTCCTTCCTGCAGTTTATCGATTGCCCTCTGCTGGGTACTACCTCTTCGGAGATCACCATCTGCGGCATTGAGCAGATGCTGGGCAGATCGGATCGCAACTGCTTCATTGAAGACGCCGGTGAGATCATGGCAAATTACGGCATCGATCGCGCCATCGGCCGCCGCGGCAGAAGCATTGAATTCGGCGAGAGCATCATCCGGCCCCGCAGCAAGAAAGAAATTCTGGCCAATGCCGAGCAGTATCTTCTGGGTGAATCGCTGGTGCCGGAGTTGGATCGCATCTACGCTGTCCCGTCCAACAGGAAAATTCAGGGTCACCCCGTACATTATATGATCCAGACCGACAATACGGACACCCGTCGCGAAGCCTGCAGGCTGCTGCTGCAGGCGCTGTATGACAACGGCCGATTGAACAGCAAGCGGTACTGCTTCCTGAATTTCCGTCCCGGCGAAGAATTTTCTGTTATGACTTATAACAGCCTGTATCAGGTGTGCGCCGGCGGCGCGGTGCTTGTTCGGTATCAGGGTAACGACGATTCCGAGGAAAGCGCCGTGGCCAACAGTGAATGGGACACCATTGAAAAGCTTTGCGCGGTGGCCAAGCAGCATCGCAATCAGGTACTGACCATCTTCTGTCTGCCCCGGGAGTGCAAGCATTCCATAGCCATGTTCTACGAAAATCTGGGCGGTATGACGATGGTGGAGGTGAAGGAGGATTTCAGCGATTACGCCAGCTCCACGGAATTCCTGAAAAACCTTGCCAAGGAGAACCACATCCGTACCGACAAGGCCCTTTTTGCCCTGCTGGATCAGGAAAAGGGTTATCTGGCAACAGAACTGCATGATATCTTCGATCGTTGGTATAACGCGAAACTGAAGACCTCCGTCTATCCCCAGTACAAGAACCTGCAGGTGGTAAACAAGACCGTGGCCAAATCTGCGCCCAGAGGCTCTGCCTTTGATGAGCTGCAGGAAATGATCGGTCTGACAGAGGCGAAGTCCGTGATCCGGAAGGCGCTGAACTACTACAAGATGCAGAGGCTTTACGAAAACAAGGGTATCAAAACCGACTCCCCTGCTATGCATATGGTGTTTACCGGCAACCCCGGCACCGCCAAGACCACCGCAGCACGGCTCTTTGCCCGGATCATGAAGGACAACGGCCTTTTGTCCAAGGGTCAGCTTGTGGAGGTTGGTCGTGGCGATCTGGTCGGCAAGTATGTGGGCTGGACGGCACAGACTGTGCAAGCTAAGTTCAAAGCAGCCAAGGGCGGTGTGCTCTTTATTGATGAGGCCTATTCTTTGGTTGATGACCGCAGCGGATCTTTTGGTGACGAGGCTATCAACACCATCGTCCAGGAGATGGAAAATCATCGTGAAGATGTGGTAGTAATCTTTGCCGGTTACCCCAACGAGATGGAGTCCTTCCTCCGGAAGAACCCCGGTCTGCGTTCCCGTATCGCATTCCACGTTCCCTTTGCAGACTACAACGCAGATGAATTGTGCCAGATTGCCCAGCTGATGGGCAAAAGCAAAGGCGTTTGCTTTGAAGAGGATGCATTGGTAAAACTGACCACCGCCTTTGAGGTCGCC
>JAZOSY010000049.1:0-5238 GCA_045657385.1 Faecousia sp.
GGGCATCCACTCTTTGTGGTGCTTTGCACGGTCAGTGGAGTGGGTCAGGCCTACGATCAGGTAGTCCTTGGGGTCATAGGGACATTCCGGGTAAAGAACATTACGGGGAATAGCATTCAAAGAAGTGTGGAACTTGGAGTGAGGCAGCTTCCGATCGTTGGAAAGCAGCGCCTCCTCTGCGTCGCAAACCACCACCACTTTGTCGTTGTCATAGTCGAACCAGCCCAGCTTGGTTGCTGCACACAGGCCGGATTCAGAAGACAGGGGGAAATAGAACTTGCCGTCGGGAGCCACAATGCCGTCCCAGCAGGCGTTGGACTTGTCGCCTTCAGGGAGCGGCGCCATTCTTGCGCGGACACTGGTCTGGTTGATCAATCGTCTGTAGTCATCGGAAAAGCGCTCAAATACATATCTGCCACGATTTACATAGTCAAATTCATTGATTTCAAACATATTCTTTCCCTCATCACTTTCGTAATTTTGATTAATATCCGTTGCTGATATTCATTACATGGACTTCTGCGATTCTGTCTGCCGAACCGATGGCCAAATACTTCTCATCGGGAGACAAGCAGATGCTGGACAGGATGTTTGCAACTGTGGGGCCATCGAAATAGCCGTGGATGTTGTAGTTGATAATGCCGATCTGACGCAAGCCGTTTACTTCGTCGTACTCGAATACGTAACCCAGGTCCTCGTCGTCACCGGCAACGCCCCACAGGTGAGTCTTTGCCTTATTGGTGACCATGGAGCGAATGGGGCCGTAAGCGGCTGCGTTGCCCAGATTGAACACGGTGCCGTCGGGGGATACGATGGCGCACAGAGCATCCATTGTACTCACAAACTTCTTGCCGTCCTTCCAATCTACCACGCAGGAGGCTGTCGCACGGTAGCGGCGGCCGGTCATCTCAGGCAGCTTGATGGACTCGTCGAATTCGAAGGGCTGAGGCAGGATGTTCTCTTTCAGCCACTTACGGTACTTGTCGTCGATCTCGTTCATACGCTGAACAGAAACCACCTGCTTGTCCACAATCTGCATAACGAATTCGGCGGTATCGAAGTCGCCGCTTCTGCCGGATACAACGTGGAGCTTGTAGTTGGTACCCTTATCCTTCTTGTCGAAGGCCATACCGATGACCTTAGAGTCCTCAACTTCCAGACGGGGCAGGCTTCTCCAGATACGGACCGCATCCACCTTGGAGGGATGGAAGGCCTGGAAGAGGTTGTGGGGGGTATTTTCTTCTGCTTCCCGTCTTTCCAGCTTCTGACGGGCAGCCTCGATCTCCTCGGGAGTCATCTTTCTTTCATAGATTCTGGGATCTTCGCTGACAGGGCCGCGCTCACGGTAGACCTTGCGGAATTCCTTCAGGTCCAAGCCGCCGGCAGAGGGTCTGACGGTGGTCAGCGGTGCAGTGGACACTTCATCTGTCCAGTACAGGCGGTCATTCAAAGGATCATATTCCATCTCGGTGACATAGGCCTGTACACGCTCGGGCTTACCGAACAAGCCGCAAACATAGGGAGACTCGCCGTTATCAGGATCCCAACGAATCAGATATGTACGGCTGGGGAAGGTGTACTCGGTCTCGTTGTGGAGGCTGCTGCCGGCAACTGCCAACCACATAACGCCGTCCTTATCGAAGTCAAAGCCGTGTACCCACCAGTTGCCATCGTGGGCAGGCAGCGGGAAAATGCCGTCCAGAGGCACGCAGCTGCCCAAGGAGGTGACCTCACCGGTCTCGAAGTTCAGCTTGAACATCTCATCGGTAGCAGCAAAGGCCATATACAGATACTTGCCGGAGGGGTGGTTACGGCCCATAACCATATAACGGTACCAGGTGGAACTGGTGTAGTTATCTTCGTAATCGGGTACATGGAAGTCCAGATTCTCCAGCTCGATGGTGTCGGTATTGACCTTGAACAGCTGGCCGGACTTGGTGCAGCCGTAGATATGGCCGTCAGCGCCCAGCACCAAGCGGTAGCAGAAGATCTCCGCAGCCTTGCCCAGATCCTTGATGACACGGCGCTCGTTGAAGTCATAGCAGTAAACATGGCCGCGCATAAAGCCGATCATATACAGCCGGTTATGCTTGGGCTCGTATTTCGCGCCGTAGATAGACTCCTGAGGAACGGGGGTGCCCAGAGAGAACACGTGGCCATCCTTGGGGTCGTAAACAACGATCTGAGAGCCGGGGAAGCCTTCCCAAACATGGTTGTGGTGGCCGAAGGGCATCCACTCCGGATGGTGGGGCGCACGGTCGGTGGAGTGGGTGGTGGCGATCACCAGATAGTCCTTAGGATCGTAAGGGCATTCCGGATAAATAGCGTTACGGGGAATTGCATTCAGGGAAGTATGGAACTTGGAGTGGGGCAGTCTGCGGATATTCTGCAGCAAAACATCCTTTGCATTAAAGCAAGTGACTACTCTGTCATTGTCGTATTCAAAACGCGCCAGCTTGGTAGCGCCGCACATACCGGATTCGGAAGACAGAGGGAAATAGAACATACCGTCAGGCGCGACCATGCCGTCCCAGCAGACATTGGCATCTTCATTGCCCTCTTTGGGTGCCATTCTTGCACGCACGCCGGTCTGGTTGATCAGACGCTTTGCCTCGTCGCAGTAGCGATCGGGGAACGCGTATCTTTTAGGTCTGTCGTTTTTCTTAGTTGTAGCCATAATTCTCCTCCTAAAAACTTAAAAAGTTCGCAGAAATTATAGGTTTTTTCTCATTTGTTGTAAATGCCGGGAAGTTGTAAATTGACATAGTCCTACACCATACCCATCTTAACCAAAGTATATCCCATAAATACCTGTTCGTCAACCCAAAATTGGGACAAAACGGAAATAAAAAACACCCCGACAGATCTAAATATCTGTCGGGGTATCTTGTAAATAAAACCACTTCCCTACCGACGGGAAAATCAATCCAGATAACGGCAGGCAGCCATAGCGGCGACCGCGCCGTCACCGGCTGCGGTGGTCACCTGACGGATCCGCTTGCTGCGGCAGTCACCTGCCACAAACAGGCCGGGGGTCTTAGTGGTGCAGTCCTCACCACTGTCGAAATAACCCCAATCGTTCAGGTCAGCAAACTGGGCAAAGGGGTCGTTTTCGGGCATCAGGCCAACGGCCAAAAATGCGCCATCCACCTTCAGTTCCTTGGTCTCGCCGGTGATGTCGTTACGGATACGCAGGCCGGTCAGCTCCTCACCGTTGGTCAGATACTCGTCTACCAAGGTGCTGAAATAGACCGTTACATTGTCCTTCTTCATCAGAGCGTCGGCCAGCTTCTTTTCGCCGGTGAAGGTGGCAAGATTCTGCACAACTGTTACATGGTTGCACACTTCGCTTAAAAGCAGCGCTTCCTGCAAAGCAGAGTTGCCGCCGCCGATCATTGCGGTATCCTGACCCTCGTAGAAGGCGCCGTCGCAGACCGCGCAGAAGGAAATGCCCTTGCCGATCAGTTCTTCCTCGCCGGGCAGGCCCAGCATTCTGTGCTTAACGCCCAAAGCCAAAATGACAGTTTTGCCCTCAAAGGCTGCGCCGTCTTCGGTGGAAATGCGGAACACATCGCCCTGCTTTTCAATGCCGGTGACGGTCTCCAGTTCTACCTCTGCGCCCAGTTCCATGGCCTGCTCGGTCAGCTTTTCAGCAAATTCAGCGCCGCTGATGAGAATGGTGCCGGGGATATTTTCCACCTTAGGAGAGTATGCGATCTGGCCGCCAAAGCCGGCTTTTTCGATCACAAGTACTGTTTTGCCTGCGCGCAGGGCGTAAATTGCAGCGGTCAGGCCGGCAGGGCCGCCGCCTACAATGACTACATCATACATCTTTTCTTCCTCCAATAGCAACATACCGGGCATTTGCCCGGTATGTTTATAAAGTCAAATTACAGAGAAGCCAAATACTTCTTGATTTCGGGAACGCTGTAGTAATTTACGTGGTTGGTGCCATCGGTAACTACCAGAGTGGGCGCGCCCTTGATGCCGTACTGCTTGCACAGGTCAACATTTTCTTCCGCGATCAGCTTTTCGTAAGCCACGCCGGCCTTGCCCAGCAGGTTTTCTGCTACCTTACAGTTGGGGCAGGTCACACGGGAGAACAAAATTGCCTTGGCATTTGCGGAAACTGCAGGCTCGCAGCAAGGCTCGTCAGCCTCCAGTTTCACAGGTGCGGAGTGGGTCAGGCGGGAGTTTGCAATGTTGTAAACCTTCCGGTCCTTGTACTCCTGGCTCTTGCCGTCGTTCCAGTTCTGAACAGGACGGTAGTAGCCGGTGATACGGCTGTAAACCTCGGTGGTCTTTCCACAGTGGGGGCAGGTATACTGCTCGCCGGGCAGGTAGCCGTGTTCAGCGCAGACGGAGTAGGTGGGGCTCATGGTGTAGTAGGGCAGCTTGTAGTTCTCTGCGATCTTACGAACCAGAGCGGCTGCAGCCTTCCAGTCAGGCAGCTTTTCACCCAAGAATGCGTGGAACACAGTGCCGGAGGTGTAACGGGTCTGCAGGTCGTCCTGCACATCCAGAGCAGAGAAGATGTCCTCAGTATAGCCAACGGGCAAGTGAGAGGAGTTGGTGTAGTAAGGAGTGCCGTTCTCATTTGCGGTGATGATCGCAGGGAACTTCTCCTTATCGTGCTTAGCAAAGCGGTAAGTGGTGGACTCGGCAGGTGTCGCTTCCAGGTTGTACAGGTCGCCGTACATCTCCTGATAGTCAGACAGGCGCTCGCGCATATGGTCCAGAACTTCCTTAGAGAATTTCTGTACACGCTCGTCGGTCAGGTCAGCCTTCAGCCAGGCGGCATTCAGACCAACTTCGTTCATACCGATCAGGCCGATGGTGGAGAAGTGGTTGGCAAAGGTGCCCAGGTAACGCTTGGTGTAGGGATACAGGCCGTTTTCCAGCAGCTGGGTGATAACGGTACGCTTGGTCTTTAAGCTGCGAGCAGCGATGTCCATCAGCTTGTCCAGACGGGCATAGAAGTCAGCCTCATCCTTGGCAAGGAAAGCGATACGGGGCATATTGACGGTAACAACACCCACAGGACCGGTGGATTCGCCGGAGCCGAAGAAACCGCCGGACTTCTTACGCAGCTCGCGCAGGTCGAGGCGCAGACGGCAGCACATGGAGCGCACATCGGAGGGCTCCATATCGGAGTTGATGTAGTTGGAGAAGTAGGGAGTGCCGTACTTGGCAGTCATTTCGAACAGCAGCTTGTTGTTCTCGGTCTCGCTCCAATCG
>JAZOSY010000050.1:0-7984 GCA_045657385.1 Faecousia sp.
AGCAATCATTTCCTTCCTGAGAACGCTGGTGTTCCAGGTTGCATCTGTTATGCTGCTGCCCTTGGTTTGGGGTATTGACGGTATTTGGTATTCTGTTGTGATAGCAGAGCTGATGGCTGTTGCAATATCTGCAGTTTTCCTAGTCAAAAAGAGAAAGCACTATCATTATTGATCCTGCTAAAATTTCAGTTTGTCTGCCTGCTTCCAAGCCGCAATACTTTATCTCCAATACACTCCGGAATTGGAAGCAAAGCATTTTGCCACTGAGTATAGCACTGTGACTCAGGCCGTTACAGTCAACGGTATCAAAGGCATGAAATACGTTTCCACAGAAGCGTACGAAGGCCAAACTTATACCGTCGTCAACTACATGTTCGAGGACGACACCTACATTGTAGGACTGGCTTTCTGAACCGTTGGCAGTGCGGAAAAATACGCAGATGTTGACGAAATCATCAACACGTTGAAAAAGAGCTGATTATCCACAACAATTTGCTGCGACTGAAGTGTAACCGGGCTTGTATCCACTTTGGATACAAGCCCTTCTTGCTATATGGAATAATTTGTGATAAAATCAACACAGAAAAAAGATGAGAAGCAGGAGGCTCCCCATGAAAAAACTGACGCTTTTGTTCATCTCACTGGCGCTGATTGTGTCGCTGGTCGGTTGTGGTAAGAAAAACGCCCCCTCTGTCGATGCCGGTACCACAGAAAGCACCTCTGACACCCAAACAGACACCGGCTCTTCTGTGCCGGACGGCACAGAAAACACAGGCTCCACCGACAGCACCCCCGAAGATGGCAACTCTACCGAAACGCCCGACGAAGGCACATCGCAAGGCTCAACAACCACCCCCGACCAGGGTGGTTCTCAGAATGGCGGTTCTCAAGGTGGATCTTCCTCTCAAGGTGGCCACACCCACACTGTTGTGACCGACGCAGCCGTTGCTGCCACCTGCCAAAAAACCGGCCTGACCGAAGGCTCTCACTGCTCTACCTGCAAGCAGGTGATCACGGCTCAAAAGGAGGTTGCCAAGACCTCTCACCGCTATTCCTACACCTTCACCGCCGATAAGCACACCCTCACCTGCGCTTACTGCAACACCCAAAAGACCGAATCTCACACCCTGACCTCCGGTGGCACGGCCTGTACCGGCTGTGCCTTCAAAAAGGAAACTCCGCCTAAGTTCTCCACCGGCTATGTTTCTACTCAAAAGACCTACATCGAAACGGAATATGTCCTCTTTGAAATCGAGCCCAACGTGTACATCATTGGCGATTTGGCAACGCGCACCGACGAGGTCTGCCGGGCGCTGGAGAACGCAACGGGCCTTAAATTCAACAACGCCCAATACGGTGGCAAGAAGATCCTCGTCCATGTGGACAGACAAGAGCCCATCCGCGAAGGCTCGGAAATGTCTGCCGGCAACGGCTATGCCGTTTCCGGCGCAAGCCGCAGCAGCCGGGGCGACAACTGTATGCACTATGTTGACCTTCCCTCGCCCCACTGTCTGTTTACTGACCGAAGCACCACCCTCATTCATGAGCTGGCCCACGTGTTGCGGTTCTGCCAAAGCTCTGCTGATTTTACCGAGCTTCTGGAAGAGGGCTTTGCCGAATATGTCACCTACAAAACCGTCCTTCATTTAGAGAAGCAAAAGTCCTCCACCGGTTTTCTGCTGAGTTCTTCCACCTATGTGGGCATCAATTTTGAGATATACGATTTTGATTACACCTCGAAAAATCTGACCCACTGGCTCTCCCTCGCATCGTGGTCGGGCTACAACAAGGTCCACTACCCCTTCGGCTGCAATCTGATGGCCTATCTTGACTCTAAATTCGGCAACTACACCAACTGGACCAAGACCAGTGCCACCGGCGCGCTCTCCGGCGATGCCGAAATGCAACTACTCCAAAGCCTCTACGGCAACAACTTTGCCGACGGCTTCTATGCCTGGATTAAGGCAAATCCCATCACCGGCGAAGCCTACGGCCATTTCTACAATCCCTACTCCCAAAAAACCATGGATTTGACCGGCTACGGTCCTCTGTCCTTCTACGCCAGTTTCCCCAATTACTCCATTTTCACCTGCGAATTCTCCCCCCACTCCTTCAAGTACAAGGACCTCTACATCAATCTGGAGGAGGCAAAGCACTTCCTGAGGGATTACAAGGGTCGCAACATCGACAATCTGTGCCTGACCCTTTCGGATAGCGTAACCGTGCAGTATTTCGACAAAAACGGCGTGATGCTGATGGAATCCAAGGAACAACTGGTGAATGTGAAAAATGTCAGCTACATCAAGCTGGTGGGCAGTGGCTACCTTGGCAAAATGGAGCTTGTAGGCTACTACGACCCCAATATGTCCTACAAAAACGGTCAGGTGATCTTCACCGGCACGGTGGACGATGCATCCGACGGCCACAACGAATTTTTGACCACTGCCGATGTATCTCAGGCTATGCAGTTTGCTTGGGATACAGAGCTTGCCTTCTCCAAGGCCTACACCCTGATTTTGCAACTGTCTGATAATTGCTGTGAAATCACAACCTACGACCGAACCTGGACAATGCAGACCGTCACAGGTAAAAGTGAGATTATCATCAGCGACCTGCGGTATTTCCAGATTTTAAATCCCAGCAGCAAACCTGTCACCGCAAAAATCATCGTTATGAAAACGAGCCGATAACTGCAAAAATCCCCACTGCAAAATGCAGTGGGGATTTGTTTTACGCCCTTTACTTTTTGCAGGAAATTTACTATAATATAGGGTAAAGAAAAAACAAAGAACGCAGGTATTGACTATGGAAACAACAAACACACAACAGACCGAGCAGCCTCAGAAAAGCCAATGGCTTCCCAAGCTCCTGAAAATTGCCGGCAAAGTGATGCTGGTGTTGCTGGAAACGGTGGTTTTGCTGGCAATCGCCCTGTACGGCGTGCTGTTTATTTTGGCAAAAGGACCGTCCCCCACAGCCCGGGACATTCTCGTAATGTCCGTCCGGGAAACCAGCGCGATGGGCTTTGTCGCGGACATTTTCTTTACTCCCGAGGAAATTGCTGCCATTGAATACAAGGAAGAAGAGGAATACGTAGAAACGGACACCTCTCTCATTGTGATTCCTTCGGAGCCTGACAATGAGCAGACTGAAACCGGTCCCGTAGCTGACGAATGGGGTTTCATCGACGAGGACGGCGATGGCATTATCATCGACGAAGTCCGTGGCGAGGGTTACAGCGGTTATATGATGATTGTCAAGGACCCCTCCCGTGTGGTTCTGGGCTGCCGCCCAGACAAATTTGGTGTGGAAGGTCTCCGGGTGGCGCAGATGGCCAAACACTTCGGCGCGGTGGCTGCCATCAATGCCAGCGGCTTTTTGGATGAAGGCGGCAACGGCCAGGGCGAGACCCCGGACGCAATGGTCGTTTATGAAGGCCAGATTTATTACGAAAGCAGCGGTGTGCAAGGTGGCTTTGTAGGCTTCGACAGCAACCACATTATGCACGTAGGTCGCCTGAGCTCCAGCGCCATTAAGTCCCGGGATATTCAGTACGGTGTGGCCTTTGGCCCTGTGCTTGTGGCCAATGGCGAGATGATTCAGCAGTCCAGCAGTGGCATTAACCCCCGTACCGCCATCGGTCAGCGCTCTGACGGTGCTGTTCTGATGCTGGTCATCGACGGTCGCCAGCTGGTAAGTCTGGGTGCCACCTACACCGATTTGGCCGAAATTATGATGGATTACGGTGCAGTCAATGCCTGCAACTTGGACGGCGGTTCTTCCTCGCTGATGTGGTACAACGGCGAGTATATCAATAACTGCGCCTCCGTTATCGGCATCCGACCTGTTCCCACCACATTCCTTGTACTCCCGAAGGAGGATGGCAACAATGGATAACGCTTGCAATTTGGAAGAACTCCAGCCCAAAAAGCGGAGAAAATTCAATTTCTGGCTCTTTATGCTCATTTACGGCGTCGCACTTCTTGTAGTTGCGTTTGTAGGCCTTTGCATCTTTTGGGACTACATAGACGCATACGAGGACTCCCGTACCAAGAGCACAATTGAGGGTTACATTGCAGAACTGACACCTCAATATATATGTGACCGTTCCGCCGATTTGATTGCCGGCATCGACCACAATATTCAAAGCGAAGATGCCTGCAAGCAGGTCATTTTGGAATTTCTGGACGGCGACATCACCTATGCCCGAAAATTCTCCGAATGTACCGATACACGTATGGTCTATGTGTTACGCCGGGGTAGCAAGGTTATCGGCAAAGTAGAGCTGGTGCCTCAGGGCAAAACACGGCACGGCTTTACTCCGTGGACAATTGACAAGGACAGCTTTGACCTTTCTTTCCTGGTCGGCAACAAAGCCACCATCACCGTGGACCACACGATGCAGGTCTACGCAGGTGACATACTGCTGGACGAAAGCTACATAACCGAAACCGGCTTGCCATACGAAGCGGTAAAGGATTATTACGAAGAACTGCAGCTTCCCTATAAGCTGACCTATACCGCCGGCCCCATTCTGGGCGAAACGGTCCTGCACGCAGTAGATGCCAACGGCGAGCGTGTGGAAATCAACGAACTGACCGATTTAGACCCCTATCTTAACAACTGCACCGAAGCAGTACATCAAGAACTGGACACCTATATCCGGGACTTCATTGACCGCTATACCCGTTACCTGACCTCACGACTGGATAACCGTCAGGAAAACTATAGCAACCTGACTCCCCTGCTGGTGCGTGGCAGTGACCTGTACAACCGTGTCAGCCGTGCATTTGACGGATTCCAGTACGGCCAGTCCAAGTCCGATACCATCACCGACTTCGTCACCCACTATCTCATCGATTTGGGAGAAGGCAAGTACCTGTGTGATGTTACTTATGAAGTAGACAGCCTGGGCCGTGACGGCAATCTTCACCATTCCGTCAACAATGCCCGCGTATTCCTTATCCGCACCGACAGCGGACTGAAAGCAGAACGTTTGATTTCTTACTAAGGAGGTATTTATGACCGATTTCAATAATATCGGAATTATTCTGCCTTCTTTGGACCCGGATGAAAAGCTGCTTGCTGTTATTGACAAGCTTCTGGAAACAGGCTTTCAGGACATTATTCTGGTCAACGACGGCAGCAACCCGGAAAATCTCCATTATTTTACAGACGCTGTAGCTGCGCACCCGGAAATCACCCTGCTGCACCATCAGGTCAATCGCGGCAAAGGTGCCGCATTAAAAACCGCCATGAACTATTTTCTGGCCAACCGCCCAAATGGCATTGGCGTGGTTACCGTAGACGGCGACGGACAGCATCAGCAGCCGGACATTCTGGCTTGCGCGGAAGCGATGCAAGACACTGGCAATGTGGTGCTGGGTGTCCGTGATTTTGACCATCCGGATGTGCCTTTCCGCAGTCGTTTCGGTAACAAGGTCACCTGTGGCATCTTCAAATTCTTTGTGGGCATGGCCGTTTCCGATACGCAGACAGGCCTGCGAGCCATTCCCCGTGAAGAACTGCCTGCCATGCTGGCGGTAGAGGGTGACAGGTTTGAATACGAAACCAATATGCTCCTGATGATGAAACGCAAGAGCATTCCTTTCCGTCAGGTTAAAATCCGCACCGTGTACATTGAGGAGAATAAAAGCTCCCATTTCCGACCGCTCCGGGATTCCTTTCGCATTTACAAACTAATTCTTGCCCATTTCTTCCGCTATACGCTGGTTTCCATCAGCAGTGCAGCAGTTGACGAGATTTGCTATATTGCCTTTTTGCAGGCTCTGCGAAGCGACCTGTCAGCGCTTTCTTTGACTATGGCGGCCACTGCCGGTGCAAGACTGATTTCAAGCCTTTTTAATTTCTTTATGAACAAGCGCGTGGTGTTCCAAAGCGATGTAAGTACCGGCATCGCGTTGTTGCGCTACTACGGCTTGGCACTGCCTATGCTGGTCGCGCAAGCGTTTCTGACGCACGGTGTGTATACACTGCTAGGCATCTCCGAGGCCGCCACCGGTCTACGGGCACTCATCTACGCAGTTGTAATGACGGTGCTGTACCTGATTAGCTTTATCGCTCAGCAACGCTGGGTATTTCACGAAAAGAGGAGCAAACGATGAACCTTTTCAGCTTTTTAGCAGAAGGCTTTGACCTTCCTATTCTGGACTGGATCGCCAATCACCTTTGGTGTCCGTTTTTGGACGCAGTTATGCCGGTAATCACCCTGCTGGGCAACGGCGGCATGTTCTGGATTATTCTGGCAGTGGCGCTGCTGCTGTTTAAGAAAACCCGGCGCGTGGGTGTGGGTATGGCCTTTGCCCTGCTGATGGGCCTTGTGCTTTGCAACCTGACCCTGAAACCTCTGTGCCAGCGAATCAGACCTTATGATTACCAGTTGGAAGCCTTTGGTAAGGTGATTCCGCTGATTATTGAGCGTCAGCACGATTTCTCCTTCCCCTCCGGACATACCATCGCCTCTTTTGAAGGCGCTGTCGTGATTTGGCTGAATAACAAAAAGTGGGGCATCGCCGCGCTGATTCTGGCCAGCCTGATTGCTTTCTCCCGTCTGTATCTATATGTCCACTATCCCACCGATGTGCTGACATCTGTGGTACTGGGCTTTGGTCTTGCAATCCTTGGCAACTGGCTTTGCCGCCGCATTCCGGACCGTTACCTGTTATTAAACAAATAAGGAGATAAAAAGATGAAAAGATTATTGGCGCTTTTACTCATTTTGGCTATGGCTCTGTCTATTGTCGCCTGTGGCAAGACGGATTCGCCTGCTGAAAATCAGGATGAATCCACTTCTACATCCGATACCAACGACACCGGTAGTACCGACATCAACAACGACAAAACACCCGGCATCAACGGCGTTGACCAGCCCGTGGGCGACGGCGAACACACCTGCCAATGGGGCGAATGGAACACTGCCGAAAAGGCCTTTGGTGTGCTGACATTGACGCGGAATGTGGACAGAACCTGCTCAGGCTGCGGCAAAACAGAAAAAGCCCGTCCTTATGAAAGCAAATGGAATGTTTTTGACCAGTTGTTCCCCGAGGTAGAAGACACCATCTGCATCGACCGCTATTTTGATGTAGCCAGCGCCAGCGATGGCCCCTTCAACATTGCCGGTCTGTTTGCAGCCGGTGACTTCCTTGTCACCGAGCCTTATGCCGGTGAATCCGGCGAAGACCCCATCGTAGTCAGCGCCAGCGATTACTACGCAAAACTGCAGGAGTACTTCACCCTGAGCGACTCCATCATCGCCCAGATGAAAAATGAGCGCCCCGGTGACAGTTACGAACTGTACTTTAACTACAACGGCGCAAACCTGATGCCCTACTCCTGCGTGCATTTAAGAGATAACATCTACGCCGTCTACTACACCTACGGTCACAGCGGCTGCACCTCCATCCCCCAGTTCCGCGCAGAGGTGGAATATAACCAGCAAACCGGCACCAGCAAGTTCCTGTCCTTGACCACCGACGGCATCATTTCCTATGAAATGGAGCGTACAACAAGCAAGTCCGTCACTCTGGAAACACTTGTAACCGGTGCTATCGACAAAGCCGCCACCATCGACGGCCTGTATGCCGATTCTATGGCCGCAACCCCCGGTGAAGTGACCAAGTATTACGAACTGTTCCAGGCTATGGATATGTTCGGCTACAACCTGACCGAAGAAGAAGTGTTCGGCAAGGGCTGGGGCTGGCTGAACATCGAGGCCGAGGGCGAGATCCTCAAGAGTGTGACCATGTCCACCGACCTGCCTGCCTTAAGCTGGTGGGAAGACGTCAAGCCTTCCCTGATCGCCGCTGCCAAGCGGGATGTTGCCAAGTTCGTCAGCCTGATCGGCGATGATAGCAACATCTACACCCGTATCGGCAAAAAGGATGCCGAAGGTGTTCAGGGAACAGACTCTATCACCGACGAAGCCATCAAGGAGATCATCGGCAACTGGATGGGTGCAGAAAGC
>JAZOSY010000051.1:0-2446 GCA_045657385.1 Faecousia sp.
GGCATGCTGGCAGACTTTGTGGTGCTGGGAGAAAATCCCTTTGAAGTAGAGCCCGGTAAACTGAAAGATATCCCCATTTTAAGCACCTACTTGGGTGGCAAGATGGTTTACCGCAAATAATAAAAAGGCGATACCCAAACCAGGGTATCGCCTTTCTTTTTTGTAATTACAGTTCGCAGTTGCCCACAGTTCTGGGGAAGGGCAGCACATCGCGGATGTTGCCCATACCGGTCAGGTACATGACGCAGCGCTCGAAGCCCAGGCCGAAGCCGGCGTGACGGCAGGAGCCGTACTTGCGCAGATCCATATAGAAGTCGTAGTCGGCGGGGTTCATGCCCAGCTCTTCGATACGGGTCTTCAGCAGATCGTAGTTGTCCTCACGCTGAGAGCCGCCGGTGATCTCGCCGATGCCGGGAACCAGGCAGTCTACAGCAGCAACGGTCTTGCCGTCGGGGTTCAGCTTCATATAGAAAGCCTTGATCTCCTTGGGATAATCGGTGACAAAAACAGGCTTCTTGAAGATCACTTCGGTCAGGTAGCGCTCGTGCTCGGTCTGCAGGTCGCAGCCCCAGCTGACAGGGTAGTCAAACTGGTCGTTATGCTTTTCCAGAAGCGCCACAGCATCGGTGTAGGTGATGCGGCCGAAGTCATTGTTCAGAATGTTGTTCAGGCGATCCAGCAAGCCCTTGTCAATAAAGGAATTGAAGAAGTTCATTTCCTCGGGAGCGTGCTCCAGAACATAGGAAATGATGTACTTGAGCATATCCTCCTCCACGCGGAGCAGATCGTCCAGATCTGCAAAGGCCATCTCCGGCTCGATCATCCAGAACTCGGATGCGTGACGGGTGGTGTTGGACTTTTCGGCGCGGAAGGTGGGGCCGAAGGTGTAGATGTTCTTAAAGGCCATAGCGAAGGTCTCGCCGTTGAGCTGACCGGAAACGGTCAGGTTGGTGGGCTTGCCGTAGAAGTCCTGGGAGAAGTCTACCTTACCGTCTTCCGTCTTGGGAATGTTGTTCAAGTCCAAGGTAGTGACTTGGAACATTTCACCTGCGCCCTCACAGTCGGAGCCGGTGATGAGCGGTGTATGGACATAGACGAAATCCCGGTCCTGGAAGAACTGATGAATAGCCATCGCTGCCAGAGAGCGCACACGGAACACAGCCTGGAAGGTGTTTGTCCGGGGACGCAGGTGGGTGATGGTACGCAGAAACTCCATAGAGTGGCGCTTGGGCTGCAGGGGGTAATCGCCGGTGGACGGACCTTCCACAACAACCTCGCTTGCCTGAATTTCGAAAGGCTGCTGGCTGCCGGGGGTCAGAACCACAGTGCCGGTGATGACCAGCGCTGCGCCGATATTGATCTTGGAGATCTCCTGGAAATTGGAGATGGTGTCGTTATAAACCACCTGAACGGGGGTGAAATAAGTGCCGTCGTTCAGCATAATGAAGCCAAACTGCTTACTGGGGCGGCGATTACGCACCCAGCCACCAACGGTGACCGTTTGGTCGGCATACTTATCGGTGTTTTTGAACAGTTCACGGATAGAAATCAGTTCCATAGTGCTTACCTCTTTATAAAAAACTGTATTATAAAGAGTATACGCTAAAATACAGGATTTTACAAGAGGAATATTCAGTTTTTCCCAATTAGTTCAGCAAAAACACGCCCAAATTCAAGTATCCGGCGAAACTGACCCACAAAAGATAGGGAATCAGCAGGTCGCCGGCCTTTTCATCCAGTTTCATAAACCGCCGCATGGTGATATAAATAGCGACCCAAAGACCAATGAGCACAGCAAAGGCCGTTAAATACAGTTGCCCACCAAAAAACACCAACGGCCACAGGAAATTCAGAATCAGCTGGGCTCCGTAGGCAATCAGCGCTTTTTTTACCGCTGCCGGGTCTTGTCCGGAGGTATAGACCCGATAGGAGGCCTCCCCCATCAGCAGATACAGCGCCGTCCACACCAGCGGAAACACCCAGGCCGGCGGTGACAGGGGCGGTTGGTTTATCACCTTGTAGCTGCCCATACCGCCGGACAGAAGCGCGGCCAGTCCACCTACCGCCAGGGGTATGGCCCATGCGATCAAACGGGTTTTGAAATTTTTGTTCATAGTAATCCCTCCTGAACATATTTTAGCGGCATACTTTTGGGTTTCTCCATCGAAATTGCAGTTGCTAACTAGGAAAATATCGGGTACAATAAAAGAAAAACAATAAAGGAGGACCCCACTTTGAAATCCACAGTCTATTTTTGCAAAGATTTATCTCCCGAATCCGTGCTGAAACTGTATCAGCAGTTAGGCAAGGAGTTGACCGGCCGGGTGGCCATTAAAGTTCACTCCGGTGAAGAAGGCAACCCCAATTTCCTGCGGCCGGAATTTTGGAAGCCGGTTGTGGATTTTGTGGGCGGCACCATTGTTGAGTGCAACACCGCTTATGAGGG
>JAZOSY010000052.1:0-4089 GCA_045657385.1 Faecousia sp.
AAAAAGCCGGCTCATAACAAGATCGCACACCCACATTTGAACCTGCCCAATGCCCGGTATTCGTGCAGCCAGCTCAGGAACGGAAACCCTGCGGCACACAGAAAAATCCGCTTAATGCTGCTTGGTTCCCCACCTGACATGGTTCGCGGGATTCTGTTGCGCAGGACCATTCCATCAACACCGCTTACACGGATCGGACGGCACTGAAGCAAACCCGGGTGTGGGAATTCATCCCTGCTGTAGCGGATTGCAGGTACAGGGCACCGCTATCTCCCCGACTAGTGCGACCTTGTTATAAGCCGGCTCGCCATAACAAGGGTATTCGATTATTAAGCCATCTTGGACTCGATAAAATCGGCCAATTCCTGGAAGTTAGAGATCTTCTGATCCTCCATTTCCAGTTCTACACCCAGTTCGGACTCCAGATCCATAATCATCTCAACGATATCCAGAGAGTCGATGCCCAGGCTCTCAAAAGTGCTGGCCGGGGTAATATCATCGGGGTTCAGGTCTAACTGCTTAACAGCATAGGAAACCAATTTTTCGTACATCTTTCTATTCCTCCAATAATGGTTTTCTAGGTCATATGTATTTTATTACAACTGCGTTTGTTTGTCAATCATCGTTTTACCGACATACCTACGGCATAGCCTGTCGACCAGGCGATTTGCAAATTAAAACCGCCAGTATAGGCATCGCAGTCGATCACTTCTCCTGCAAAATACAGGCCTTGCACAAGCTTTGACATCATTGTTTTCGGGTCGATCTCCGACACCTTGACACCACCGGAGGTGATGATCGCTTCCGCCACGGGGCGCTTGCCGGTCGCCTCCAGCGGGAACGCCTTCAGCAGTTCCACAAGAGCTCTGCGCTGCTGCTTGGTCAGGGAATTGGCCTGCAGGTCACCGGGAACAGAAATCATATCCAGCACCACGGGGATCATCGATCTGGGAAGCAGGTCGGTGAGTGCGTTTTCCATTGTGCGGTTTTTATAAGTATCCAAATCCCGGAGAATACGATCGTCAAGTTTGCTTTCATCCAGCGCCGGCTTTAAGTCGATCAGCACCTTGCAGGGAAACTCCTTGATATGAGCGCTGGCGCTCAGGATCGTAGGGCCGGAGGCACCGAAGTGGGTAAAAAGTAGCTCTCCAAAATCTTTATATGCCACTTTTCCTTTTTTATTCAGCAGTTTTACGCCAACGTTTCGCAGGCTCAGCCCCTGCATCCTCTGGCAAATGTTGCCGGCAGTTTCTAAGGGCACCAGCGAGCCTACCGGCTCGACGATAGTATGGCCCAAGGCGGCCGCCATTTTATAGCCATCACCGGTGGAGCCGGTGGTGGGATAGGATACGCCGCCGGTGGCGATCAGGGCTGCTGCAGCATAATAGGTTCCGCTATTGGTCTTAACGCCGGTGACGCAGCCGTTTTCGGTGAGGATCTGTGTGGCCTTTGCTGTTTCAACTTTAACGCCTAAGCGGTGCATTTCCTTCTGCAGACATTCCAAAACCGATTGGGATCGGTCGCTTACGGGAAACACACGGTTTCCGCGCTCGGTTTTTAAGGCGCAGCCGTGGGATTCAAAAAAGGCCATGGCGCTAGAGGGCGGATAGCTTTCCATTACGCTATACAGGAATTTACCGTTTCGGGGAACGTTTTGCAGAACTTCCTGCGCTGTGCAGTTATTGGTTACATTGCAGCGGCCTTTGCCTGTGATCAAAAGTTTCTTGCCTAGGCGGTTATTTGCCTCCAGCAGCAATACACGGCTTCCCTGCTCTGCCGCCGTTATGGCAGCGAACATACCGGCAGGACCGCCTCCGATCACGATCAGATCGTAATTCAAAACATTCACCTCGTTTCTATGTATCAATTATTTAAGTTTCTCAATTTCTTCTTTGGTTAAGTGGCGCCATTTGCCCAAAGGCAGGTCGCCCAATTTCAGCGCACCTTCTGCCACGCGGACAAGGCGCGTGACCTCCATTCCGGCCGCGGCGCACATTCTGCGAACCTGACGGTTTCTGCCTTCGTGGATCACGACCTCAAGAGCGGCTTTGCCGTTCTGACCGCCGGAGAGGCGCTTAACTGTGGGTTTTGCAATCGTATAGCCGTCCAAGGTAATCGGCTCACCAAGGCGCTGCAGTGCCTCGTCAGAATAGCCTGTCACCTGCACACGGTAGGTCTTATCCACTTGGTGGCTGGGGTGCATCAGGGCGTTGGCAAATTCTCCGTCGTTTGTAAAAAGAAGAAGTCCCTCCGAGTCCATATCCAATCGTCCAACAGGATACACGCGGCAGCCACAATCGGCCACCAGCTGGGCGACGTCTTTTCTGCCCTTTTCGTCCTGCAGCGTGGTTACATAGCCACGGGGCTTATGCAGCATAATGTACGTATATTCGCCGCCGGACGGGAGCGGTTTCCCATCCAGCAGGATCATATCAACCTCCGGGTCGGCACTTTCGCCTAAGGAGGCCACGCGGCCGTTACAGGTAACACGACCTGCCGCAATCATTTCTTCTGCTTTGCGCCGGGATGTTATGCCCCGGGCGGCTATGATCTTTTGCAATCGCTCAGCCATTGCGTCCTCCTTTGAAAAGTTTTTCCCATAGGGTTTGTTTTGGAATCGTTTTTTGCTCCACGGTCTTGCCGTAGACAACCGGGAGCTTACCGATGGCTTTGCCGTTTAAGCAAACATAGGCAAAACCGGCTTCCTGCCCCTGCACCACCGGCGCATAGACAAATCCCGGTTCCGGGAGCAAGATCTGCGGCTGCTCATTTTCTGCCAGCGCGTAGGAAAAATCAGCGTCAGCAAGGAGCTCCACGCTCTTCTCCTGACCGGACAGAATCGCAACCGTGCCCACCCAGTCCCCTTTTTTCAGGATCTGCTTTTCAGCATAATTGGAAAAGCCGGCTTCCAACAAGGTTTGGTGATCCTTCCAATCGTTGCCGTCATTCATTGTAACGGCTATGAGCCGTCTTCCCTGCCGCGTACAGCTGGACACAAGGATTCGCCCTGCCGCCTTTGTAAAGCCGGTCTTTACGCCGTCAGCGCCCTCCACGAGCCAAAGCAGCTTGTTGTGGTTCCGCAGGATGCGGTTACCGACTTTTACGGTCTTTGTGGAGACTGTCTTGGCGAAAATAGGGTTATCCATGGCGTAGGCCGCCAAAACCGCCATATCCCGGGCTGTGGAATAATGGCCGGGGGCGTCAAGGCCGTTGGGGTTGACGAAGTGGGTATTATTAAGGCCTAAGCGGTGAGCCTTATCGTTCATCAGTTCCGCAAAGCCTTCCACTGTGCCGCCGCAATAGATGGCAAGCGCCACTGCCGCATCATTGCCGCTATGGAGCATAAGGCCGTACAGAAGGTCCTGTACCGTCAGCACTTCACCGGCCTTCAGGTACATAGACGACCCTTCGATGCCAACGGCTTGCTCAGGGATTCGCACTCTGTCCAGCACATTGACCTGCTCGCAGACAACGAGGGCAGTCATAATTTTGGTGGTGCTGGCAATCAGGCTTTGGCTGTCTGCATTTTTCTCATACAGCGCGCGGCCGGACGCGGTATCCAGCAAAATCGCGCTCTTCGCAGAAACTGCAGAACAAGGAAAAACCAGGGAGGCAGCCAGCAATGCCGCTGCCACCCCGGTAAACAGTTTTTTCATCTATATCACCCACAGGTAGTTTTCCCCCGGGGCAATATCTTATTCTTCCTCTTTTTTCTCCAATCTGGACTCGATGAAGTTGGTGATCTTGTCCAGTGTATCGGGAACCATCTCCACAATGCGGTCAGCGGTGGTATTGGCAGGCAACGCCACAGGCAGCATACGCACATTACCCTCCTTGATAATCAGAAAAGCAACGGGAGTCACCTTCACGCCGGCCGCAACGCCGCCGCCAAAGGGATCGTCCTGACGGGCATCCTTCTTGGAGGTCAGGTCAAAGCCGCCGCCGCCAAGACCGATGCTGATCTTGGAAATAGGGATCAGGGTAGTATTCTCAACAGTGATCGGATCGCCGACTACAGTGTTTGCTTTCACCATATCGCGGATCTTTTCGATGGTGCTTTCTAACATATTGGGAAGATTCTGGCTCATA
>JAZOSY010000053.1:0-13211 GCA_045657385.1 Faecousia sp.
TGTCTTCCTAAGCCCGCTTGGCCTCCGACTTAGGGGATGGTTCCAGTAGGGGTTCTTTTCCATTACATCGCCCAGGGTGTTCATCTTCACATCCACAGCCGCTTCCGGGTAGTTGGACAGATTGATGGCGGACTTGTAGCCCAAGTCGCGAATCATTTTATAAACGCCCCTGAAGGTGTTCTCCTCGATTTCACGCAGGAAGGCCATATGCTCTGCGTGACGGATGGGGGGATGCTCTGCGTCCACCGGGTTGTTCCACTCGGTCAGCGGCTCGCCCCAGCTACTCAGAGGAGGTCTTCTCACCGTGCCGGCAAAGGGGTCTTCGTTCTCGCCAAGGAAGCAGAGGCCGTCGGCATTTGTCCAGGCGGCTTTCAGGGCCTCGCGGCTACCGTACTTGTCGCACAGCCACACATTAAACCGCAGATCCAGCACATCGTCGAATACGGTGCGTGTGCCGGGAATCTGGTACCAAGTGATGCTGTTTTCGTTGGTGTACTGGACGATGGCCACCGCCGGGTCGTCCACATACCGCAAGCCGGTGTAGGGGTTGCGGTGGGTCAGGTACTTGGTGATAAATTCGCTTTCCAGCCGGATGATGCGCTCGTCAAAGAAGCGGACGGCCCTGGCGTTTTTGGACAGATATTTCAGCTCCTCATCCGTAAAGCCGTCGGCGGCCTTATACGCGTGGCCGGCGGTCATATCCATATGGATATACATACCCTTTTCCCGCAGGCAGTAGATTAAGTAGTCCAACTTGTCCAGTTCGACCGGGTCAAAATTTTGGGTTGTTTCTTGTTTGTAGTCGATAATGCCGCCGTAGGTGCAGTCGATGGCGTGGATACGGGCCATATTTGCGCCGCTGCGGTAAAGGTCTTCAGCCACCACTTCGGCAACCTTTTTGTCGGGCCGCGCCATCTCAAAGCCAAGGTTCACACCGAAGAACTTCACAGGTGTGCCGTCCTCAAAAACGAAGTGGCCGTCCTTGGTGGTCACATGGCCGTGCTTGCCCACAGGGCCGTCGTTCAGCCAGGAAAAGTCCAAAGCACCGGTCTTGGATTTGCCGGTGGGGGGCGTGTAAGCCAGCCAGTTTTTGCCGTCAGAGCGCATAGTTGTTACCTCTCGAATCTTAATAGATGTAGGGGTTCTTTACCTTTTCTTTGTAGCATACAGTACCCCGAAAGTCAAGCATTCTCAACAAAAAATCCCCCGCCAAATTTGGCAGGGGATTTTAACTTACTCGATATTCAGGCTCATCAGTTCCTGCAGGCTGGTGGTGCCACTGAGCACCAACTCCCGGCAGGCGTTCCACAGGGGCGTCATACCGTTTTCGATGGCTTCCCGACGGATCACATCTAAGTTTTTCTCGTTCATAACCACCGTTTTCATCTTGTCGTTCATATACATCACTTCGTGAACGGCAGTTCGGCCCTTATAGCCGGTGTGGTTGCAGAACTGGCAGCCTTTGGGACGGGCGATGGTGACCGGCTCATCCATACCAAGAATTTCCAGCTCCTTGGCGGTGGCGCGACCCACCTGCTTACAGGCAGGACACAGCCGCTTCACAAGACGCTGGGCAATAACACCCACCAGCGCGTCCACAACTAAGTAGTTATCCACGCCCATATCCTGCAGACGCAAAATTGCGCCGGGGGCGTCGTTGGTGTGGAGGGTACTGAACACCATATGGCCTGTGATGGCGGATCGGACGGCAATTTCGGCGGTTTCCTCGTCGCGGATCTCACCGATCATAATCACGTCCGGGTCTTGCCGGAGAATGGAACGCAGGGCGGTGGCAAAGGTCATATTGGCCTTCACATTCACCTGTGTCTGGTTGATGCCGTTCATGGTAAATTCCACCGGGTCCTCAACCGTGACGATGTTCACGGAAGGATCGTTCAGTTCCTTCAGGAAGGAGTACAGCGTGGTGGACTTGCCGCAGCCGGTAGGGCCGGTCAGCAGCACGATGCCGTAAGGCCGGGCAAGCATTTTATCAACAATAGCATTGTCCTTAGCGGTAAAGCCCAGATCTCCTCTTGTGAACTGGAAAGAACTCTTATCCAGCACACGAATCACGAACTTTTCGCCAAACACCGTAGGCAGGGTGGAAACACGGAAGTCATATTCCTTGCCACCAACGGCCATATTGATACGGCCGTCCTGAGGAACACGGCGCTCGGCAATGTTCAGGCCCGACATAATCTTCAATCTGGCGCAAATGGCAGAATAGGCCTCGATGGGAAATTCCGCCCGGTTGTGCAGGTCGCCGTCTATGCGGTAACGCACCTTTACGTGTTTTTCAAAGGGCTCGATGTGAATATCGCTGGCCCGGTAGGGGATTGCTTCCTTAATGATGGAATCAACCAGTCGGACAGCCGGATTGTTGATCACATCGTTTTCGTTGGAAATGCTCAGTTCGCCCTTCATCATGGCGTTCAGTTGCTGCTCAGTTTTTTCCGTGTTCAGGTCGCTGAGGGCGGCGGTGGTGGAAATGGAAGCTGCAACCGAGTCCACATACCGGTCGATCTGGGCAGAGGGCACCAAAATATAAGTGCATTTGCAACTTAATTGCACAGAAAGGGCAGACATTGTGTGGCAGTCCAGAGGCTTGGAGGTTGCTACGATCAAAACGCCGTTTTGATCGTACTGCACCGGAATGGCCTTGTGCTTTTTCATAAAATCAAGGGTGAACAGGTCAAAAAGGTTTCTGTCAAACTCCAGCATATCGATTTCCACATGGGGCATGCAGAAATAGTCAGCCAGAGCCGGCAATTCAGCCGTTTCGGTAAAGGCATCTTTGGCCAGCAGATAGTCCCGTACGCCCACACCGGCGCGTTCAGCTCCGGCAAGCGCATCGGGAATATCATTCATTTGCAGCAGGTTATGGCTCACATAAACCTGCAGAAGTTCTTTGTTAATGTTCATCTCTTTACCCCTTTATACGTTAAGACCCGACATAATGGAGATCATAGGCGAATACACCGCCAAAAACAGCGTGCCGATGATCGCACCCATAATGATCAGCATAATGGGTTGGATTTTGTTGGTAACGGAGTTTAGCGATGTCTCCACCTGGGCATCGAAAAAGGTGCAGGAACGGGTGAGCACATCGCTTAATGCGTTGGTTCTTTCGCCAACGGTGATCATTTGAATCATCATATCGGGGAACAGTCCGTAACTTTCGAATGCGTTTGTCAGGGACATACCGCTGCGCACCGCATCGGAGGCTTTCTGGAATCGACCCAAAAGGTAACGGTTGCCGATGACGATTTCCGTGGCGTACAAAGCTTCGTTTAAGTCCATACCGCTGGAAAGCAGCAGCGCCAAGGCTCGGGCAAAACGGGATGTGATCATATTCAGCTGCACGGTTTTTAAGACAGGCAACTTTAATTTCAGCACATCCACATAGTAGCCGACGAACTCTGTCCGGCCAACGGCGAATGCCAGGAAACCGACCACAACAATGCCCACCAGCAGGAACTGCCAGTTCTGGAGTAAAAAGTCGGAAATGGCGTAAACCACCGCCGTCAGACCGGTTACTTCCACTTCAAGTTTGCTGAGGGTCTCCCGGAATGTGGGGATCACCACGGTCAGCATCAGGATCACAATGGCCAGCGCCATAATCGACAGCATCATAGGATAGGCCAGGGCAGCTTTCATTTTCCGACGCAGATCCGCATCCTTTTCATAGTAATCGGACAAAGAACGGAACACCTCATCCAGCTTGCCGCTGAGCTCGCCCACTTTTACCATACTGCGGAAGAAGTCGGGGAATACCTTCTTTTGCTTCTCCAGCGCGTCGGAAAGGAGCGTGCCGCCTTTGACTTCTTCATAAATCACCGAGAGGATAGAGCGGAAATAGGAGGAATAGGTCTGGTTTTTCAAAATATCCAGACAGTCCAGAATGGGAATGTGGGTGTTGAGCATAATGGAAAACTGGCGGCAGAATGCGGTCAGTTCGCCGTTGCTCACCTTGCCTGTGCCCCAAGTGAAAAAGGAAGAGGGAGGGCCGCTGTCATAGGGCTTTGCCGACACAAGGAACAGGCTTTGCTTTGCCAGCTGCTTTTCCAAGTCCTGCTCGTCGTTGGCGATGAATACGCCTTTTATTTTCTGCCGTTGCAGATTCATTGCAACGTAACGGTATTTTTGCATACTGTCTTTTCCCTCCTTACACAGGGCCGAATAATAGGTTCAAATACCATCCGATGATGGCGTTTCCGAAAAACATAGAAAAAAGTGTGCCAACTGCCAAAAACGGTCCGAAGGGATATTCGGTGCGTTTTTCCGCGTGGCGGATCCGGTTGGCAGCCACCATAAACACAGACCCCAGCACAGAGCCGATCAGAATAGCAGGAATGAATTTCTGCCAGCCCAGCAGCAGGCCGGCTGCGGCGGCATATTTCACATCGCCCAGACCCAAGCCTTCCGTTTTCAGGATGGCAATAGAACCGAAGTACAGGCCGGCAAACAGCGCTCCGCCTACGGCCGCGCCGATCAGATGGTCGCTCCAAACCGTAAAAGCGTCGGTGAACATAGCCCCAATACCGCACATCGCCAGCAAAATCTGGAAGCGGTCAAAAATCAGCATATGCTCCAAATCGATAAAGAACACGCAGATGAGCAGGGAAGATACGACCATGGCAATTGCCATATACACCGGGCTCTTTTCCCAAAAGAGTGCCACAGAAAGCAGCCACAACAGGGCGTTGGACAGTTCCACCGCCATATATCTGGGGGAGATCCGGGTTTTGCAAGACCGGCATTTGCCGCCTAAAATCAAGTAGGAAACAGCCGGAATGTTATCATACCACCTAAGTGCGTATCCGCATTTGGGGCAGTGGGAGCCGGGCTTTGACAGGCTCATGCCGCTGGGCAGGCGATAGATCACCACATTTAAGAAGCTGCCCACGCAAAGGCCGAAAAGCCCTGCAAGCACATACACGCACAAAAGGGTAAATTGCTGAACGCTCATAGAAAAATCCTCAGAAATTGTTCAGTTTATTGTACTGCTTCACCTGCAGGCCACCCAGCATTTCCAAAATTTTGGGGGCAGCCTGGTCGGCAAACATAGGTCGGAACAAAACACCGTTTTCGTCCGAGTCCAAATTTACTTCATCAAACACGAAGTGGTACTCGGGCGGCATATTCACATACACCGTGTCGATTTCCCCCAGGGCGGTGATTTTGGTGTTGGCGGCCAGTAGTTCCAGCGTCCACTTGACAAAAATGCGGAAATTCTCACAGAGGAATCCGGCCCGGTCGGTGGGCAATTCCCGATGGCGAGTTTGTGCTGTTTCGGACTGGTTCTCAGTGTCCGGGAAGGCGAAGATGTCCTCGTCGGTCAAAGTGGCGTTGGCCCGGGCCTTTTCTTCGGCGCTGTGCACCAAGGAAAAGGCGCTGAAGTGGTCAAACAGCTGCTTTTCGTTCACCAGTTCTGTGGGACTCAGCGCGTTGTATCCGAAGGGCAGGGAATATACGCCCAGGGTTCTGCCCTTATTCAAAAAGGCAAAGCGAGATGTGGTTTCCTTGATGTCCAAAAGCAGACATGTAGCTGTCCGCAGTTTAGAGTTGACAGACATAGCGCCGTCGGCCATAGCGTTGGATACGAAGGTGATGTTCTGCAGCTGGAAGCCGTTGTCCACGCAGACATTTCGGAAGTTCTGCAGCAAGTCCTTTCGGGCGCCTACCAGACCGTAAATTTCCGTCTGCTTGGTCTGCTGCAGAAGGAAGGTGTTGTAGTTCAGGTCCGCTTTGTTCTTATACACGGTGTCGATCACCAGACCCAGAGAATTTTCCACGGCTTTTTTGCCCATGTTGGGAATGGTGATCATGTCCATGAGGAACAGATGGTCCGGCAGAAGCAGGGATACATTGGACACAGTTCTCTGGCCGAATTTCTTTTTATACAGATTCAAGATCCGGGCAAACTCACCAAAAAAGTTCGCGTCCATAGCGCTGGATTGATAGGAGGCTACCGCGTTGCTGCGATCCTTGCCGCCCATATAAAAACAGATTTTGTTTTCCGCGTCGTTTACAAAAATCGTCAATGACAAAATATTTTCAGCCATAGGTTTTACTCCTTTACCGGGCATCCCAGGTTAAAATCCGATAGGTGCCTCCGATGTTTTCCAATGTTACGCGCAGCAGCGTGGATTCGCCGCCGATTTTCTTCACCGACAGGTCAAGGCCGTCGATGGTAATGTCATAATCCGGGTACTTGGCAACCCAGAGGTGTTCGGACGAACCGGCGGCATCACAAAAGTCCTGACCGATTTGCTCCAACACCACGCTGCGGCCCATTTCTTCTTTTGCCCGAAGTTGCTTGCTGTGCTGAAGCAGTGAGGTGGTGAGGATCACAATAGACATGGACACGGTGACCACCATCACCATAATTGCCATTTCAATGGCTGCGCCCTTTTTACGGGCGTGTCGTTTTGCAGGTGTTTTCAAGGGGTCGCACCTCCTTCCAAGGGGAAGGTATAGGTGTATATAGTTTCGCCGTTGTGTTTTGCGGCGGTGTATTCCAGTTTTTTGGGGGAGAAAGACGCTTTTACAGTGACGGTCATATTATTGGTCGTCAGTATGTAGGCGTTTTCTTCCGGATTCCATTCATAAGCGCCCGTTTTTTGCAGGGCCTGGTAGAAGGTGTCCGCATCGTCAGAAAAGTGGAAACAGTCCAGCACATTTTGTGCGCCGGTTTGGGTCCCAGTAACGGCCACAAAGTTGGCCTCCACTTTCACGGAGTTCAGCGCCATGCCCACTGCGGCTGCGCTGATGATGGAGATAATAGCAAGGGCCACGGCAACTTCTGCCACAGTGATGCCCTTTTGGCCGCGAAGGCCGGTTTTCTTTATGGACTTTTTCATAAAATCGGCCTCCGTTTCAAAAAATTTAGGATACGGTTTCTCCCACCCGGGAGAGGATCGTAAAGGTATCCTCCACGACCGTTTTCGTCCCGTTGGGACTTTTTACAGTGTAGGTAAGTGTGCAGAAAATCAGGGGGTTGCTGTCAGGTTTTGTCAGTTGTCCGAAGCGGATTGCTTCTGCCGTTGAGATGGGGCAGGAGAGGTTCGTTCCGTCGGGCAGGGGGGCGATCAATGCACCTTCTTGCAGCTTGACCGCGTAAGTTTCTCCACCTACGGTGGCAGAAAGACCGGTTTCGTCGGCAGTGATTTGGGCGCCAAGGCCGGTCATTCGGTCTACCCAAGCGTCCAGAATGGTTTGGCTCACTTTCAAATCGTCAGCCGCATTCAACCGGGTAGTGCTGGCAGAGGCACGGGCGCTGACCATCAGGGAAAAGGAGACCACCACCGTGCCAACAATGGCAAGCAGCGCCAGCACGATGCACATTTCCGCGATGGACACGCCGGCTGTTTGTTTTCGTTTCACGGCAAAGTCTCCTTTCAAGTGATGGTTGTTTGAAAACACCGCAACACCCCAAAAGGCGTTGCGGTGTTTTGTTAGTTCAGTTGTTTGGGCATTCAGATTATTCGTCTGCGCCGCAGATGGTGCACTTGGCAGAGACGAATACATGGTCAGCATCTGCGCAGGGAATGGTGGTCCACGTGACGCCGTCTGCTGCAGTGCTGGCAGCCTCGATCAGCGGGGTGCCGCCGGGCATGGTGGGCTGAGTTGCGTAAACGGTGTTTTCCACAGCGCCTTTGACTACCTTGACAAAGTAGGTGTCGTCGCCTTTCACGACCTTGACAAGTGCGGTGGATTCGGCAGATTCGCCGGCAGCATAATTCACTGCGCCGATGTAACTGGTGTGCAGATTCTTTGCTTCCTGCAAAATGGCGGAGTCGTTGGCTTTTTTAATCATGCTGGCGAAAGTGGGGATCAAAACAGCAGCCAAAATAGCGATAACGGCAATTACGATCACCAATTCGGTAATGGTAAAGCCTTTACGATTGTTCTTCATAATTTTCCTCCTTCAGGAAAAAGGCAGCCCGAGCCCGAAACAGGCTCGAGCTGCTTAGTGTGTTGGATTACTGCTTCACACCGTCAATGGTGATGGTGCCCCATTGCGTACCGTCAGCCAATACACGGCAGGTGCCGATTTGGTTGTTGTTGGCAATGATGGTGCCGCCGGTGCTGTAAACATAGAATGCTGCGCCGGAGGTGTTGATCTTACAGCCGGTAACCTTGGCAGTGCCGCCGTGGGATACAGCAACACCGGCTGCGGGAGCGGAACCGACAGTGGCGTTGGCGGTGGTGATGACGCAGTCGATGAGTTCGGTCTCACCGGTGATCTCAAATGCAACAGCGTTTGTGTTGATGGTCACGCCTACGAATTTTGCTTTGCCGGGAACATTGAAGCCGGCGTTTGCGGTGTAAGAACCACCCTCGATCAGAATGTTGGCGTCGCCATCAAAACCACTGGAGTTCATCAAGAAGCCGTCGCCGGACTTGTCAACATAGTTAACATCCTTCAAGGTGATGTTGACGTTGTCAGCGCCGGGACGCACCTTCACGAAAGCACCGTTGTCGGTGTTTGCGTTGTAGGTACCGCCTTCCAGAGTGACATTACATTCTTTAACGGTGGCGGGAACATTGACCAGACCGAAAGCACCGCAGTCAACTTCCTTGTCGCCGGCCTGCACAGTCAGGCTTGCGCCGTTGGTCATCTCAAGAGGACGGGAAGAGTTGCTGGAGCCGTTCAACTTGTGGCCGTTCAGATTGATGGTCATATCGTCCTTCACGGCGATAACCTCGGACAGAACGATGTCTTCTTTCAGGGTAACATCGCTGCCGGACTGCAGGGCTTCAACAATGTTGTCGGAAGTAACTTCTACATTGATGTACTTAACGCCGTCTTTCAGCACAAAGACCTTGCCGTCAGCCAGGTGGGTAGTAAATGCTTCAGCCAGCTTCTTATCAGTGGGGTACTTAACGACCTTGTCGGCTTCAGTAACCAGCATAATGGTGTTGTGCTCGCTGCACCAGTAGAACTGATAACCCTTAGTGTGGGGCTGCAGTGCCAAAGCATCATAGCCGGCCTTTTCCAAAATGTCGATGACTTCTTTCAGGTTGGCGGGCTTCTTGGCAGCGGTTTCGGACTGCAGAACGCTGTTCATATCACGGGTAGCTTGCTCGTCGGAGGACAGATTAGCCTTCTTAACCAAGCTTACGAAGGTGGGAATCAGAACAGCGGCCAAAATAGCGATGACAGCAATTACAATAACCAGCTCGGTGATCGTAAAGCCTTTACGTGTGTTTTTCATCATTACTCTTCACTTCTTTCTGAAAAATTTTGATGTTTCATTGCACATCATATAATAATACACATATATAATAGCAAGTTTTGTCAGAAAAAGCAACCGAATTTAGGGAAAATCTTTGTCATTCTTTTGAAATCTTTCAGCGGAAAAATCCGCCAACAGAGCTAATTTATGCCGCAGGCGCCACGTTTGTGAATGGATTTTCGCTTTTTGATGGTAAAAGGCTCAATCCGCAAAGAGAACGCCCAAAAAGTCTTTGTCAATAAGAAGAACCCCTCGGGAATTTCCCGAGGGGTTTATTTTATTCCGTTTCGATCTTGGCGATGCGGACCACATAATCCTCACCGTACTTAAATTGCTTGGTTTCGATGTTTACATCTGTGCCGTTTTGGGTGAAGTTCAGCTTTTCGCCGCTGTCCAGCCAGTAGACGGACTTGATTTTCTTGTCTAAGGAGAAAATGTTGTCCGGGTGGAATTCTCCGCCGATGGTCACATTTTCGTTGCCGTGAACGCTCAAATCGTTGGTAAACAGATAGTAAGTATCGCCCTTTTGCAGGATGAAGTTGCCGGGCTTGTCCTTGATTTCAATGCCGGTGGGCGCAGGCTCGTGGAGCGCCTCGTCGTTTAAGCGGCTCCATTGACCCAGCACCTCCAGCGCGCCTTTATCGATGGTGCGCAAGGTGCCGTCGGCCTTGGGGCCTACATTAAACAGGAAATTGGAGCGGTATCTGCGGCAGATGGCAAAGCTGTTGATTAAGTGCTCCAAGGATTTGAAGTGGAAGTCTTTCTCCGTGTAGCCCCAGTGGCTGGCGAAGGTCTCGCCCATCTCGCTGGCGATGTACTTGGGGGAGTCGGCCATATTGATGGGTTGGGGTCTGCCACGCTCGAAGGTGACGCTGTCCAGCTCAATGTGACCCAGTGCGCCCCGTTGGAACAGGCCCGTGTTGTTGATGATCATTGCGTCGGGCTGGTGGCTGCGGATCATACCGTAGAGGGCATCTTCTTCCCAATCGTCGCCCGGTCTGTCCCACATACCGTCGAACCAGATGCCGCCGATCTTGCCATAGTTGGTGCAGACGATCTCCACGCTCTTGCGGAGGTATTTCAGGTATTCCTTAAAGTCGGTTCTGTAGCTTTCCTCGTGCCAGTCAAGGAGCGTGTGGTAGAAGAAGGGGCGGATGCCGTGCTGATTACAGGCGTCCACAAATTCTCGCACCAAGTCCCGGCCGCAGACGTGGGGCGCGTCATAGGTGTTGAGGCCACAGGTGTCATAAAGGGAGAAGCCATCGTGGTGACGGGTGGTCAGAGTGATGTACCGACAGCCGGCATCCTTGGCGGTGATCACCAGTTCCTCCGCCCAGTTCTCGTTGGGGCAGAAGGTATCGAGGGATTTTAAGTACTCGTCCCAAGGCATCTTCAGGGCAAACTGAGACCATTCGCCCTTGCCCAGCACGCTGTAAAGTCCGAAATGAACGAACATACCGAACCCCAGTTTCTCAAAATCCTTGATTCTCTGTTCAATGATCATAGCAGAATCCTCCGTTTTGAAGCTGCTTTTATTATATACCACCCCTTGCCTGAATGCAAGAAAAAGCCTTCTCCCTGAGGAGAAGGCTTTTCGGACGAGCAACACCCCAGGGTGGCTTCTCTTGCCGCGTTGCGGCAATTCACCTTCTGCTCGCCTCTACATATTATCCTCCGCAAAAGGGAAAACGAACACCGAGTTAACCTGCAGTCAGGAGGAATCGGAATGTAACCCTTCGGGATTTTTCCATATTCACAGTGCCGTCTTCGTTGTAGACAGGGTAATCGTAGGAGCAACCGCTGGTCTGGATAACGGAAGCAATACTGGAATTCCGGGAAATACACTGCGCCGCCACAGCGTCAGCCCGATTTTGCGATAATGTTTGGTTATAAGAATAACTGCCGGAGGTGTCTGTGTGGCCCTCAATCACAACACCGGCCACATAAGCGGAATGTTCGCCTTCCAAAACAACGGAGGTGTAAACATCCACAAAGGTGTTGAGATATTCTTTGCCAGAGTCAGACAGTGCATAGCTGTCGCTGTCGAAAAGGAAGTTCGCTTCCAGTGCAACCTTGCCGGATTCCGTATCAATCTCTACCGGAATACCTGCGTTGTCAAACGCGGTTTTAAGATCCTCCAGAATGTCATCCTTCTTTTGGTTAATGTCATCCAGATCGTCTTCGTTCACATTGCCCGAATCATAAACGTTACCATAACGTTTTTCATCGTATTCATTATTGGACATCAAATAGCGGTAGCAAGTTCCGTCAACAATCAGGAAGAAACCGGTGTAGCTAGTAAAACCGTAACTGGTGCAGGGAATGATTTTTCCGCTGATGGTGCGCTCGTCATCGATTTTCTGACTGTTCTGCCAGCACTGTTTCCAACTCAGTGTGAAACTGCCGTCGTCTTTGTTGTATTCCATGACGGGGTCAATCGGTTTGTTGCCGTTGGTAAGGTACACATATAAGTAAGTTTTGCCGTCGTCATTATACCGGGTGAAGGATATGCCTTCCAGATCTTTGTATGTGTTCTTTTTGTTGAGGGCATAGCCCGTTATATCCAAAGAGGTATCTTCGGGGTTGTTACCGTAGGTCAAATAATTGCGCTCAATACCGTTATTGGCAAGAATAAGTTTACCGCCATCGTGGAGAAAATCATATTCCGCGAAGGGGTCTTTGCTGATATTGGTATTATATTCTTCGTCGATTGTGACAGTGTACAGGCGGATTTTGTTGTTCTTCAGTTCATAGGCGAACGCACCGCTTCTTATAGCACCGTTTTCCTGCACAAAACTGACTTCTGCTACGCTTAAGTCAAGAATGTTTTCAATCTTTTGAAAATCCTCTTCGGTCAGGTCGCCAAACTCCTGCATATACGCTTTGCGGAACATAGTTCTGCCCAGTTCGGTGTAAGCATTATAGAACTCGCCGTCGTAGGTAAAACTGGACATAAAATGGCTGTACTCGCCGAACTGTATGTCAAGGGGAAGAATAGAAATTTCTGTATCGCCGAATTCTTCAAACACAGCGTATTCCATGCCTTCGCGGAAAGCGGCTGTGGCCTCGTTGGTGCCGTCGTAACGGTAACTGTCTGCCTTGTAGTAGCCCCAGACCATTTCCGGGAAGTGTTGGCCACCAAACACATCTACGCCGTCAATGACCCCTACATTCACCGCGGCGTTTGAATCTTCCGTGGAAGTTGAGGTGTCCTGTTTGTCGGGGGATTTATCTTCGTCGCTCTTTTTTCCGCAAGCGGAAAAGACTGTGGCAATCAGGAGCAACAAGGCCACTGCCGAGATAAAGTGCTTTTTCACAAGAATTCAACCTTCTTTCAATGAAAATTGTGGTTTGCAGGCCAATTTAGACTTTGTCGTTTCTGTTACAGGCGTTTGCAAACTTGAAGCTGCTTTTATTATATACCACCCATTGCCTGAATGCAAGAAAAAGCCTTCTCCCTGAGGAGAAGGCTTTTCAGACGAGCAACACCCCAGGGTGGCTTCTCTTGCCGCGTTGCGGCAATTCACCTTCTGATCGCTCCCATGGATTATTACGACACCTTTTGCGTGTATCGTAGGGGCGACCAATGGTCGCCCTGTAAAGGCCGAAATGGACGAACATACCGAACCCCAATTTCTCAAAATCCTTGATTCTTTGCTCAATGACCATAGCAGAATCCTCCGTGTTGAAGATTTGCTTGTCACAGACCGTATTGCGCGGCAACCTTTGCCACGCACTTTTTGGCAAGGTCGATTTCTGCCGGGGTAACGGCCTCGTCAAGGTCCAGGAAGGGGGTTTCGGCCACATTCCGGCCGGTTAAAGCCTTGTACCAGATAAGACCCAGCGCGTAGCGGCCCAGACCCAAGGTCGCGTGGAAGGTATCCCGGTGGATTTTTTCAATGCCGCTATCCAGAAGCCCCCAAAGCACCTGGCCGGAGGGGATATAGTAGTCCGCGCCGATGGCTTGGG
>JAZOSY010000054.1:0-4302 GCA_045657385.1 Faecousia sp.
CACTATAAATCATGGCAAATTTTCCTTTCTTTGTAAAAACGGTATTCCGTCTTCATATTTTCCGCAAATATTATAAAGGTTTTCCGTCAAAAAGTCAATTACATTCAGTATGTATATGAAAGAAAAAATATGCCATACTAATCCCATCACAACAAAAGGAGGAAGCAAAATGAACGACAAGGCTAACAAGAGCATTGAATGCACCGTTCACCAGTGTGCCAACCACTGCCAGGATGTAAACTACTGCGCATTGGATCGCATTATGGTGGGCACCCACGAAGGCAATCCCACTATGGATCAGTGCACCGACTGCATGTCCTTCCGCAAGAAGTGATCTTTACCGGGCGCGACTTATCGCGCCCCTTTTTTATGGACTTTTGTTGCGCCTTGTGGTAGAATATGCTTACCTAAAAAACGAAGGAGCGTTTATGATGGAAGCCGTAAAATTAGCAGGACTTGAGCCCAATTCTGTTTTTTCCTATTTTGAGAAGTTGTGCAGTGTTCCCCACGGATCCGGTAACACAAAACAGATCAGCGACCTGATCGTTGACTTTGCCAAAAAGCACAATGTGCGCTATGTGCAGGACGAACTGAATAATGTGCTGATGTTTGCAGATGCCACCCCCGGTTACGAGGATCACGAACCCGTGATCATTCAAGGACATATGGATATGGTTTGTGAAAAGGATGATGACTGCCCCATCGATATGGAAAAAGAGGGGCTGGACATCACCCACGACGGCAAATGGGTGTTTGCAAACGGCACCACCCTCGGCGGCGACGATTGCATTGCTGTTGCCTACGCAATGGCAATTCTTGCCGACCCTACGATCCCCCACCCTCCGCTGGAGGTCATCATTACCGTTGACGAAGAAACCGGTATGGACGGTGCTGCAGGCATCGACCTGTCCGGCCTTAAGGGTCGCACAATGCTGAATATCGACTCTGAAGAAGAAGGCATCTTCACCGTTTCCTGCGCCGGCGGTGCAAGAGCGAATATTCAGATGCCTATTGAGCGTCGAGCTGTTTACGGTCCTTGCGTACGCCTGACAGTTGAGAATCTGCAAGGCGGTCACTCCGGTGTGGAGATCCATAAGAATCGTGCAAACGCCAACAAGGTAATGGGAGAATTCCTAAGCCGTGTTCAGTCACTGATGCCCGTTTGCATCACCAAACTGCAAGGCGGAGCCAAGGACAACACAATCCCTCGTTCCTGTCAGGTTACTTTGGTGGCACTTGGTATGTATATCGAGCGGATCAACGATATTGCCGAACAGCTTCAAAAAGAGATTCGCGAGCAATACGACGAACCGGATGTGATCATTCGTGGTGATGATGTGGATGCGCTGGGCGGCAACGCGCTGACCACCGAGTGTTCCTCCAAATTGATCGCACTGCTGAACGCTGCACCCAACGGCGTTCAAACCTGGAGTGAGGACATTGAAGGCCTTGTGCAAACCAGTTTGAACCTTGGTGTTGTTGCCCTTGACGATGCGCTCAGCCTGACCTGGGCCGTCAGAAGCTCTGTCAACAACGAAAAACTTGAATTGCTGAAAAACTTAGAGGAACTGGCTGCGTTCTACGGCGCGACCTGTGATATCCACGGCCAGTACCCCGCTTGGGAGTACAAGAAGGATTCTAAATTGCGTGACACTATGGTGCGCGTCTACTCTGATATGTTCGGCAAAACGCCTGAGGTAGTCGCCATTCACGCAGGTCTGGAGTGCGGTCTGCTATCCGAAAAGCTGCCCGGACTTGACTGCGTTTCCATCGGTCCCAATATGCAGGACATTCACACCAGCCGCGAGCGTTTGGAAATCGAATCCACCAACCGCACGTGGGAGTTTATCCTCGAAATTCTAAAGGCATTATAAGAAAATGACCCACAATATGTGGGTCATTTTTTTCGCACCAAGCCTAAAAGCCAAGCGCCATCCTCACGGCTAATCACTCGGAACAAATATAGCAAGCTGCCAAATACCAGAACGTAGGTTATGCTACGAAAAACAGGCATAGCAACAAACCTTGCAAGCAATATAGCGGCCGCTGTTGCAGCCGCAACTAGAATCGGTGTGTGCAGCGCCATTAATTTCCCCGTAATCTTGAAAAGTCTTCGAACACTCAGGATAAAGTTTACTGTATGGGTGACAAAGAAGCTGAAGAAATACCCTTCAACACCGTATTTAGGCAACAACAGGAAGAGAAATACCACATCCATCGTGGATGTGAGAATATTATATCGCACGCTAGCGGTCTGTTGACCAAGCCCCTTGATCATAGCATCCGTAATGGCATCACAGTATAGCATCGGCGCCAGCAACGAAAACCATCGCAGGTAAATGCCAGCATCCTCATTGTTATATAACCTGACGCACAAATCATTGCTTAGCAGAAACAAAAGACCGCAGAACAAGCTGCCGTACAGCATAGCAAGCCTGAGGCTGCGCTTTGCAAGATATTGGATTCGGTTCTCGCTGCCTGCTGCGTTGCAGCGAGCAAGCTCCGGAATAAGCAGCTCTGCAAGGCCATATAGAATTGCCACCGGGAACATCAGAATCGGGAACACCATTCCGCAAACCACGCCGAATGCCGCCAGCGGATTTCCGATTTTATTGCACAGGGCAAGCCGTTTCGGCACCATCAGGTTTTCCACTGTGGATATTCCGGATTTTAAATCGTCCGCCAGAGCCAAAGGCACAGCCGTTGAGAGCAATCTGCGCTGAACGGTTATGCGCTCACCGACAGGCGGATTTTCTTTTATACGCAGATACAAAAGACATAAGAGTGTGAAGCATGCGCCCAAACCACCGCACACCACAACGATCCCACAGGCGCGCACCGGATTACCATCGGCAAGCAGTTCCAAAAGTGCGATCGTTGAGCCTAATGTGCAGAACTGCTCTGCGACCTCAATGGCTGCAAGGGTTCCGATTCTATTGGCTGCAGTGAAATAACCCACCATAACACCCGTCAAGCAGTTCACCGGCAGGAAAAACGCAAAAAGTCGTACCACACCAACCACACCGCTCTCCCCTATCCAGCCGGTTGCGATCGGTTCTGCAAAAACGCACACCAGAACTGCAATCAGACCGCTGCACAGCAGGCTGTATCGCATACAGGACGACAGCACCCAGCGAACATTCTCCGGCCTGCGCTTGCCCAATTCCTCAGCTGTTAAGTACATCGTAGCCGTCCGAATTCCGGCCATTCCGGCGGTCATAGCAAGGCCACCCACCGACAAAACCAGCTGTAACAAACCGATGCCTGCCGCGCCGATTCGACCGGACAAATAGACCTGAAAGGCAGTAGAAACAAGCCGCAGCACCAGATTCACCGCTGTCAGCAGCATAGCATTATAAAATATCGGAAGTTTTTTGCCCAAACAAATTCCCCCTCGTCCAATTCTATGTGGTCAAGGGGGAATTATTATCGTTTATTGATCTGGTCGCAGAAAAGCGCCAAGGGACACTCCGCACACTTAGGATTCCGCGCTGTGCAAACCTCTCTTCCGAACAGAACGATTCTATGGCAGAAATCGCTGCTTTCCTCGGGCGGTAGGACGGCCCGTAGCTGCTTTTCTACCTTTTCCGGCTCTCTTCCCTTGGATAAACCCAAACGCTCGCAAATTCGCATACAGTGGGTGTCACAAACTACGCTGCCTTCCACTTGGTACAGGTCGCCCAAAAGCAGGTTGGCCGTCTTTCTGCCGACACCGGGCAGTTTCAAAAGGACCTCCATTGTATCCGGCACTTTGCCGCCGTGCTCTTCGAGCAGCATTTGACAAGCCTGTACAATATCCTTTGCCTTTTGGCGGAAGAAGCCGCAGGAATGTATGTAGCCTTCCACATCGGCAACGGATGCGTTCGCCATATCCTTCAAGGTTGGGTATGCTGCAAACAACGCCGGGGTTATCATATTCACCCGTGCGTCCGTGCATTGAGCAGATAACCGCACCGCAATCATCAGTTCATAGTCCTTTTGGTAGTGCAGCGCACAAAGAGCATCCGGATACCGCTCTTTTAGCGCGCGAAAAATTGAAGCAACTTTTTCTTTCATACCATCACACTCCATAGTTTGATTGTATCACAGATTTTCCAACAAGAAAAGAGGAAAAATGCTGGAACAAGACAAACATAATTCGGATAATATGGTATGTAATCGCAGGGCAACCTTGCGTGGCTTTGGCGCGGCGAATGTTCTTCGCCGCCCGGCTTTGTCAGTATAGGTCTTCTTCGATGATTTCTGCAGTAAGCGCGGAAATTTCGTAGGCGGTGCGCTCTTCAGGGCCGGCCTCGGTGAGTT
>JAZOSY010000055.1:0-9298 GCA_045657385.1 Faecousia sp.
GCCGGTGGCCAGGCACTTTTGGAAATGGGTATCACCCGGGCGCTGATTTCCTTGGGGGGTGACGGCGCATATTTACTGGAAAAAGGTGCTGTTTATCGGGCTAAATGCCCCCGGGTGGAAGTGAAAAGCACCGTGGGCGCGGGGGATTCCGTGGTGGCGGCTATGGTCTACGGTTTGCAGGAGGGTCTGCCTCTGGACAAGACCGTTTTGCTGGCTATGGGAATGGGCGCGGCCAGCGTGATGCAGACCGGCACCCAAGCGCCGGATAAGGCGCTGGTTCTGAAGCTGGCAGAACAAGCGACATTTGAAAAACTGTAAAACAAAAGCCAAGGACGATGTCCTTGGCTTTTTGTGTTGGGTAAAATGTTAGCAATATGCAAAATTTAACGGGAATTGGCAGCAAGATAAATCACTTCAAAGTCGTGGTATTCGGTTCGATAAGTGTTTCCCTCGTAGGAATCATAGTCGGTAAAGCTTGTGCAATTGCCGTCTTTGTCGTAGGTGTACTCCTCTTTCAAATCAACTTCGCCGTCAGCATCATAGTAGGTGAAACTTGTCATATTTCCGTTTTTGTCGTAGGTGTATTTGGCTTTGCCATCGACATTTCCGTCGGCATTATAGGTAGTGCAACCTGTCAGAACACCATCTTTATTATAGGTACATTTGACTTTTTTAAAGAGGCCAATTGAGGAATCATAGCTGGTGAAACTTGTCATATTGCCGTTTTTGTCGTAGGTGTACTCATTTTTCCAGTAGAGTTCTTCACTATCGGTATAATAGTCACTATCGGCATAATAGTCATTATTGGTACGATAGAAGGCCTCGCTTGTCATATTGCCGTTTTTGTCATAGGATCGTTTACCTTTTCCGGTTTCTTCACCATCGGCGTTATAGTAGACGTAACTTGTCTGGTTGCCGTTTTTGTCGTAGGTGTATTCGGTTTTTCTGGTGACTTCGCCGTCAGCATCATAGCAGGTTTCACTTGCCCGATTGCCGTTTTTGTCGTAGGCGTATTCATATGTATAACTGTAACCGTCGGCACCATAGTAGGCGTAGCTGATCTCGTTGCCATCTTTGTCGTAGGTGTGCACGAACTTCCAATGGGCTTCACCGTATGCGTCACGATCGATATAGGTAATGGTGTTTTTGTCCTGGTTGTATTTTGCGGTGGTAGTTCCAGAGATTACGCCATCTGCATCATAGTTGGTTGCCGTGCTGATGACAACAAAATCCTCCAGAAGGTCCAAAACAGCCACATATTCATCCATTAACTTGTCTTTTAGAAGAGGGGTAATGTTCTGATTGCCGATTTCAGGCTGTAAGTATGTCAGCGGGTTTAGTTCGCCGGCTTTGCGCTGTTTTAATTTCAGCAGGTCTTGTTTGCTGATTTTGTTCTTATGCAATTTCAGCAGGCCTTCTTCGCAATCAAGCAGGTGGTAATAAGCGTCGGCGTATTCTTCGTTTTCCATATGCAGTTCTGCGGCTTTGTAGTGATAGAAGGGCTTCAAAAACGGCAGAACGCCCAGAACGACCACCACAAGCAGAGCCAAAACAGAGGCCAGCACAATCCATTTTACGGCTTTGCGGGAAGCAGATTTCTTTTCTACTGTTTGGCCACAAATTTCACAGGTATATTTCACATAGCCTCTTTTGGCCTTGGACTTTTGACCCTTGCCAAGCTTGTGGCCTGTGGCTGGAATGGACCGCTCTCCAACCTTTCCGCAACGGGTACAAACCCGTGTTTGCTTTCCGTCAGTCACGCAGGAGGGCGTAGCTTGGGTGTTCCACTGGCTCCAGTCGTGGCCCAACGCAGGAAGGGGCTGGGTTTTCTCGTCGCCACAGATTTCGCAGCGCAGTTGCTGGATGCCGGGTTGGGTGCAGGTAGGAACGGTTTGCTCCGTAACGGCATACTTATGTGCCGTCATAGGAACGTAGTTATCCTTATACTCATGGCCACAGGCGCAGCGGTGGAGGGTATGACCTGTAGCATGGCAGGTAGGAGGGATGACAATGTCCTCATAAACGTGGACGTGGTTCTGATTTTCCATAGGGGCACCTCTTTCTCTCTTTTTCTTTTATCATAGCATAGCTGAAATTGGATAGCAATACCAATTGCGAAAAACAAACAAAAAGGCAGCCGTTTGGCTGCCTTTTTGGTGTTTTATTTTGTATTTACGGGAGCTTTTTTCGCAAAACGATTTTTCAGGTTCTTTACATCCTGTGCAAAATCCTTCCGAATGTCAGCAACGCGTAACCATTATTGGGAATTGGCGGCCAGATAAATCACTTGGATGTCGTCATATTCGATTGTGCCTGTCAGTTCATCGTCGGCATTGTAATTTTTTGTTTTGATGAGATTGCCATTTTTGTCGTAGGTGCGTTTGCTTTTCGTAAAGAGTTCAGTCGAGGCATTGTAGGAGGTATAACTTGTTACATTGCCGTCTTTGTCGTAGGTGTATTCGGTTTTTCTGGTGACTTCGCCGTTGGCATCATAGCGGGTGTCACTTGTCGTATTGCCGTCTTTGTCGTAGGTATATTTGGTTTTACCGGAGACATTTCCGTCAGCATCATAGTTAGTAGAACTTGTCAGGTTGCCGTTTTTGTCGTAGGTGTATTTGTATTTCCAACGGACTTCGTCGTTGGCATCATAGCTGGTTTCACTTGTCTTATTGCCATTTTTGTCGTAGGTGCATTTGGTTTTTCCGGTGACATTTCCGTCAGCATCATAGCGGGTTTCACTCGTCCGATTGCCATTTTTGTCGTAGGTGTGTTTGCTTTTCGTAAAGAGTTCAAGCGAGGCATTGTAGTAGGTATAACTTGTTACATTGCCGTCTTTGTCATAGGTGTATTCATACTTAGAATAGACTTCGCCGTTGGCATCATAGTTGGTTTCACTTGTCTTATTGCCGTCTTTGTCGTAGGTGTATTTGGTTTTATCGGAGACATTTCCGTCAGCATCATAGTCAGTAGAACTTGTCAGGTTGCCGTTTTTGTCGTAGGTGTATTCATACTTAGTATAGACTTCGCCGTTGGCATCATAGCGGGTTTCACTCGTCTGATTGCCATTTTTGTCGTAGGTGTCTTCGATCTTTCTGGTGATTTTACCGTCAGCGTCATATTCGGTACGGGTAATCATATTTTTGTTTTCGTTATATTTTGCTGTGGTTTTTCCGGTAATTTCACCGTCGGCATCATAATGTGTACTTGTGTTGATGACAACAAAATCATACAGGAGGTCCTGCACTTGGGTATATATTTCGGATTCGTGGAGTTGCTTCAGACTTTTGTTTTTATACAGTTTCCCCAGGCCTTTTCCACAATCAATTAAGTGGTAATAGGCGTCGGCGTATTCTTCATTCTCCATATGTAACTCTGCCGCCTTATAGTGATAGAAGGGTTTCAAAAACGGCAGAACGCCCAAAACGACCACCACAAGCAGTGCCAAAACAGAGGCCAGCACAATCCATTTTACGGCCTTGCGGGCACCGGATTTCTTTTCTACTGTCTGGCCACAGTTTTCGCAGAAATATTCCACATAACCTTTTCTGGTCATAGACTTTTGGCTCTTAACCAACTTGTGGCCTGTGGCAGCGATAGTCTGCTCCTCGACCTTTCCGCACCGGGCGCAAACCCGTGTTTGCGTACCTTCAGTCTCGCAGGAGGGCATAGTTTGGGTGTTCCACTGGCTCCAGTTGTGACCCAATGCCGGGATGGGTTGGGTTTCCTCAGCATCGCAGGTTTCGCAACGTAGCCGCCGGCTACCGGGTTGGGTGCAGGTGGGCGCGGTTTGCTCCGTAACGGCAAATTTATGGGCCGTCTTAGGAACATAGTTGTCCTTATGTTCATAGCCACAGGCGCAGCGGTGGAGGGTATGACCCGTTGTTCGGCAAGTGGCAGGAACAACAATGTCCTCAAAAACGTGGACGTGGTTCTGATTTTCCATAGGGGCACCTCTTTCTTTTTTATTTATCATAGTTATTCTAGCACATGTGTAATTGGATAGCAATACCATAGATAAGAAAACAAAACCGGCATGGTTTTACCAATTTATTCCTTGACAGATGAGGCGCTGGCCTATATGATTGATGAAAAAGAAAGGGGCAGACCTATGGGCGAAAAATGGGCGCGCAGACTGAAAACAGTGGCGCAATTTATTCTGAATCCGCGGCTGTTGCTGTGCTTTGGCATTGGCTGGATGATTACCAACGGCTGGTCCTATGTTTTGCTGGGTTTGGGCACTTGGTTGAATATTCCGTGGATGATTGCGGTCTCCGGGGCGTACCTGGCTTTTTTGTGGTTTCCGTTTTCTCCTGAAAAATTGCTGACGGTTGCAATCGCCATTTTCCTGTTGCGGCGGCTGTTTCCCAATGACCAAAAGACCCTGGCGGTTCTCATTGAGATGAAAATGAAGATCGTGGCGATAGTGAAAAAACGAAAAGAGAACAAATAAAAGGCAGCCAAGTGGCTGCCTTTTTGAGTTTGCTTTGTGTTTACAGGCGTTTTTCGCAAAACGAGATTTTAACGCCTGCGCTCGAAAATCAGCCAAAAGAAATACCAAAAATTAAACATAGCGATGATCATTTTCGGCGCCTCCTTTTGTTGCTTGTTATTTTGCAATTTTTTAATAAGTGTGGTAGCCTTTGCGTCACCGATACTGGAAATGCTTTCTTCCAAGCAACACGCAGCCCGAAACGCCAAATACCTTGTTTTCGGGATATTTCTTGTAATCGATATAGGGTGTTTTACAATGAGGGCAACAAAAAGAATTGTAATAGCGGAAGGTTTTGCCATCCGTTTCGTAAACCCAAGATTCTTTGTCAATCCCATAGGACTGAATCTCACAACAATCTAACCCGTCGTCGGAGTATGCGATGTCGCTTTGGGCCATATAGAAGGCATAGCCGTGGAAGCAGAAGGATTTTCCGCACTCCGGACAGATACCAATCAGTCGGATGTTGGATGGCGTGGTATAGCCCGGATACTTCAGCGCTTTCATAGGCAAATCCTGTCCGCGGAGCAGTTCATACCGTTCTTTTTCTGCACCGCCACAAGCCAGGAAGTAGGCTTCCATACGATACCCTATATCGCCCGATGTGAACTGGCGTTCATCGGGTGTATCAGAAATAAAGCCATCAATCTGTGCTGTGGGAACAACAGGGTTTCCGTGGAGTCCAAGACGTACGGAAATTAAAAAATACTTTCCGGTAAAATCCTCATCGCCTTCGGTTTGCAGACGATATTCTCTCGTTTTGATACCGCCATCATAAAGACGTAAAACAGGCTCTTTTTCGTTAAGTGCAATAGCACCGCAGAATTCATACATAGAACCTGCTGGATGGTTTTGCAAATATCGTGCAAAAGCGACGGAATCCAGGTGAATGGAGTGGTCTTCTCCAATAGAAACAGGCACTCTTTCGGGAGCGGGTTTTGCAAGTTTTAACTGGTCAGGAGTACCAAAGTTGCGTCGAATAAGGGTTTCGGCATAGGCTGTTGCGATTTCCTGGTTTTCCAAAGCCAAGGACACACGCAGAAACTTGGTCTGATTATGAAATACAACCGATACCGTGCTGTTTAAGACTTTGCTTTTGCCAAAAACCCGTACAAGGCTATGTTCATTTGCCCATTCTGTGGGAACGGTGCCTTTTTTCTTGCCCTTCAAATAGGCATTGGTGATGTCAGTATAGGCGTTTTGGCCGTTAACCGCAAGGCTGAGGGAGTCTTTGTCAAGGTCGGCGGTAATCAGATGGTCAACCCAGGCGCAGATATCGTCCCAGCCATAGCTCTGAGTAAGGAGGAACGTGTATATATAAAGTGTGCGGTTTTGCGCAACGGAGACAGCGGCGATATAACTTGTATCGTCCAGTTTTTCTTCGGGAAGTTTGATGTAAAAGGTAGGCAGTCCTTTGGCAAAAAAGCCTGTTCCAAGGAAAATCGAGCCAAACAGGAAAAGCGCGCCGATGAAGTAGCCGATAAGGGCTGGGATAAAAAGAGGTTCGAAGCGTAAAACACCGGAGGCAATAAGCAAAAGCATACAGACAATAGCAAGAACCGTTCCGATGTTGCAAATCCGGTTAAACAAGGCTGACTGTGTCAGCTGTCTGCGAATAGCCGCTGCCCGGGAGACCAAATAGGGGCCTTTAAGTCCGTAAAGCAAAAGACTGAGACCGACAGCTTCCAGTACGCCAGCTACAATCAGATTGCCGGCTTCAAAGGTGCCGTTAATAAGTCCCACAATAATGGACACAAGGGGAAAGATGGAAAGAATGGAACCGCCGATAATCTTGCCGTTGGCAAAGTTGCGGTTTGCTTCAGGGTAACGTTTTAAAAATGCCTCTTTCGCATGAACGGTTTTGCCTTCTATGATTGTATTGGGATTGTTGGGCGCCACGTAATTGTTCAACAAAGTAAGCATTTCTGCGTGGCTATCAATGATAACATAGGCCCTTTTGCCGTTTTTTAAGCGGATAGTGTATTCGCCGAGACTACCACCTATGCTGTATATCCAAGCAAGCTGGTCGTAGGCTACCACAGAACCGGTTCGCTTGCAGAAAAAAGCTTTTTTGCCACAGTATATCTGGGCGCGCTTTAAGGTGGGAACAGTGAGCTCAATATCATCTAAATCCTGTTCGCGACCGGTTTCCTGAAAGAACCTAAAGGTGTGTCCGAACCAGAAGAATTTAACAAAGTATATGATAAAAAAGGTAATCGATACAAAGAAACCCAAGAATATAATAGTCACCGCGGTGTCCTGCGCCTGGGAGAAAGCGAAAATTCCGCCAATGAAGGCAAGCGCTGCAATAATTGCCGCAGCTAAAAAGATTCGGCCGAGAATTTTTGTTTTTTTGGCATATTTTTTCATAAGCGTCCCTCATTTTTAAGGTATTTATCAATAAAATTATATCACGGGAGAAATATTTTGCAAGAATAACCAAGACCCTTTCGATAAAAATGCCGACAATATAGGGGGATAACGGCACATATTGCGTGCAAAAGTCAATATGCTGCAAAAACCGACATAATAGAACCCCCTCTCCGATTCGCGGAATCGGAGAGGGGGTTGGGGCTTATTTTGCAAACTCCATTGTCTGCGCCGGTGCGCTGCGTTTGCGGAGCAAATGTGCGATATAATAAAACAGTGTGATATAGAGCAAGAACAGGGCCAGCACCAAGAGGGGATAGAGCACCCGGCTTCCGTTTACCAGGTTGTAAACAAGGTCGTAGGGAGTTCCTTCGCCGTGGCGCAGGAACATATAGTTGGCGGTTGGAACCAGGCAGTTAGCAACATAAGCGCATACGCAGAAGGTTAACAAAATGCCGTAGGTATCACGCATATTCTTCCGCTTGAGGCCGGAAAAATCTGCAAACATAATGTAAAGAGAGGCAAAACCGCTGAGGGTGTGGGTGATGCCGGAAACCACGCAGTCAAAGGACAGCACGGGCATAGTGCTGTAATTATGACCAGCGCAGATCGTGCCACAAAACGCACTGAGCACACCAAAAATGCACACAAAGTCCCGTGCGGCATCCTGGATGCGGCCTTTTGAAAATGCGGCCAGAGGAACGGCGATTAACTGAATGCTGCAAAGATACAACGGCAGGTTCTCCAGCAGGATCGCCATTGTTCCTTCCCGGAAACACAGCAGTATCAGCTTGAAGATCTCGAAGCCGTCCAATAAAAGGGCAGTTACGACCAGAACCTTGTTTTTCTGTTCCGGTGTGCCAGCGCGATTCTTCTTGCCAATCACAACGGCACAAATCGTCATAATCAGTAGCAAGCTACCGACGAAAAGCAAATGCTGCCAGGACAGAAAGCCTTCCGGCTGGCGCGTATAGCCGCCGAAACCAAAGAATTCTCGCATAATAAAACCTCCGCTGTCGTATTTTGTCGAATCTTAACATAAACAGGGGCAAAAGTAAACCCTAGACGGATGTGGCAAAGTGCAAACGAAACAGACAATATTCCGTTAGGGGATGCTTTCGCTTGAAAACGTTAAGCATATTCTATTTGCGTCGGATGAATTTGTACACCCACGCTTACGAGAACCGCACTACCTGTCGGAATTTGTCGGTAGAATGGGGCTTTTGACGGTTCTACTCACAGTAGAATACGAAAAAAGACGAAATTACGATAGTTACGCTTTTAATCAAAAAACCGGTGGTATTCTTTTACCACCGGTTTTTTGCAGGGGATTAAGCGGCAAAACTTAAGTAACCGCCCCGGATGCTTTTGTTAAAATCGTAGGTTTTGGTTTGGTGGTTGTCAAAGGTAACTGTGAGCAAAGTGCCGTCAAAGGACTGGACAGTACCCAAACCGTGTTCGATATGACGAACACGGCACCCGATGTAGTTGTCACGGCGACGGGTGAAATGAAGAATGGCTTGTTCACCCCGGTTTTTGAAGTCCTCCATATCGGAAAAGACCAAACCGTTGGGTTTGGTGACTCCGTCAACCCGGTCGGGGTGAATGGGGTAAACCCAAACCAGACCCTCCGGACCCATTTCGGTATAGGGGTCTCCGGCCAGTTTTGCGGTACCGCCATAGGTGTATTGGCCGGGATTCATCACTTGGAAAAGATGAATGGTAACTCCGTTGATTCGACTATCCGCCAACTTGGAATAGGCAGCACCGGTGATTTTACGGTTACCGGTTAAGTGGAGGACATCGCCAATCCACTTATTGGGGTGGTAACCTTTGGTATAATCGGAGATGAGAACAAGGGTGTTTGTTTCTTTGATGAAACGGGATTGTTTGAGAGTTTTTACTTGGAAGAGATTCGCCAACTGGGAATGGGTAACGATTTCATTGGGGTTTAAGTGAAACATAAGCATCTTCCTTTCTCTATATCACACAATTACGTACATTTTATATTATACAGACTGAAATGCGACAAAAAGGGTACATACACGCTGTATGGCTACTTTTTTTAAAAAATTATGCAGATTTAGAAAATGTATGTTATAATGGAATAAAAAGTCGAAAGGGGCACAATTATGGCAGAAAATATGACTGAAAAGATTTTGCTTCTCCCGGGTGCCAATGGTACGGAATTAACTCGTATGATGGCGCGATTCCGGAAAAACAGCCTAGGTCTGCGCATTATGAACGCAGCCGAGCTGGCGCGCTTTGCGCTGATGCGCAGTGGTGTTGTTTTGGAAAAAAGCTTTTTGCCGCGCAAGCAGGAAGCAGCTGTCATCGACAGCTTTGTGAGGGATATTTCCTATTTTGCTGCGGCCGGATATGCAGACGCAGAAAAAATTGCTGATGCCCTTTATAGCTTGCGCAGCTTGATTCTGGATC
>JAZOSY010000056.1:0-2186 GCA_045657385.1 Faecousia sp.
GCGATGAAAGGCGCTTCAATGTCCATCAGGGTAACGCTGGCATTGAGTTCTTTTTTGCGTACAATCTTAAACATAATGCTTTCCATCCTTTTTGGAGCGTATTTTAATTGCTGATAGCAATGCTATTGAAAATTGCGTCGATGTCCGCCTTGTGCTCTGCCATGTTCTCGGTGGGGCAGTAGCACTGAAGAATCCAGAAGTTGGTTTTTCCCTCAAATGTGGCGGTGGTGTAGGAGTAGGTTTTCTCGCCCACGGGGGCTTCATAAGTGAAAATATAGCCGTATTCGGTGGCGGTGGGTGTGCAGGTCAGGTTGTTGGAGCGAATGACATAACCGGTAAATTGTTCTAAGGTCATATCAATCAGACCGGTCTTTTCCTCGGCAAGGCCCTTTACAATCAAGGTTTTACAACCGTAATACAGGTCTGCGTCGCCGGCATAAAATTCAGAGGACAAATCCATAAAGCCGTCCGGCAGTGTCAAAGTCAAATCCTTGCAGGTGATGCCGCCCTCGGCCTTGGAACAGCCAACCAGCAGACAAAGGGCAAGAACCAGACAAAGAACAGAAGCAACAGGGTGCTTCATCGCTTATTTCTCCTTCAGAATGTCGCGAATCTCGGCCAGGAGAACTTCCTCGGCAGTGGGTGCAGGAGGTGCAGGCTCTACTTCGGGAGCCGGCTCCTCGGGCTTCTTGCCAATATCAGCCAGCTTGTTGACCATCTTGACAATCCAGAAAACAACAAAGGCCAAAATCAGGAAGTTGATGATGGCGGAGATGAAGTTGCCGTAGGTCAGGTAGTTGCAGACCTCTCTTGCTTCCTCAACGCCGGCCTCATTGACGACCATTTCGAACTTAGGTTCTACCCAAGGCATACGAGGCAACTTAATTTGTGCCTTGGTGAAATCGGTGCCACCCAGGAAGATGTTAACCACGGGCATAATCAGGTCGTTGGTCAGGCTCTTGGTGATGGTGGAGAATGCACCGCCGATGATAGTACCAACAGCCAACGCCATGGCGTTGCCCTTAATGGCAAACTCTTTGAATTCGTTCAACCAACCGGGCTTCTTGATTTTTTTCATATCGTTTTCCTCTCTTTGTTTACATAATATTGTTGTGTGCTGGATAAGGAGCATTGCTTTGCCTTGTCCAGCCGGTTTACATAATTATTTCTTCTCGATGACTTCCAGGCCGCCCAGATACTTACGCAGAACTTCGGGAACCACGATGGAGCCGTCAGCGCGCTGGTTCTGCTCCACCAGAGCCGGGAAAATACGGGAGGTTGCCAGGCCGGAGCCATTTAAGGTGTGCAGGAACTCGGGCTTGCCGGTTGCCTCGCGGCGGAAACGGATGTTGCCGCGACGAGCCTGATAATCTCTTGCGTTGGAAACGGAGGAAACCTCCTTGTAGCCGTCCATAGAGGGGATCAGGATCTCGATGTCGTAGGTTCTTGCCATAGATGCGGAGCAGTCGCCGGCGGCCAGCTTCACGGTGCGGAAGTGGAAGCCCAGACCCTCAACCAGCTTTTCGGCCTTGGTGACCAGCTCGTCGAAGGCAGCGTCGGAATCCTCAGGCTTGCAGAACTGGAACATCTCTACCTTATTAAACTGGTGGCCGCGAACCATACCACGCTCGTCGGCACGATGGCTGCCTGCCTCACGGCGGAAGCAGGGGGTGTAAGCGAACAGCTTCTTGGGCAGATCTGCCTCGGTGAGGATCTCGTCCCGGTAAATGGAACACAGAGCAGCCTCAGCGGTGGGCAGCATATAGTGGGTGCGGTCGTCGGTGGGGTTGGCGATCTTGTAGACCTCGTCAGCAAACTTGGGGAACTGACCGGCGGTCTCGCCGCACTGGTACTCCAGCATATGGGGGGGCAGGATGAAATCGTAGCCGTCAGCGGTGTGGGTGTCAATGAAGTAGTTCAGAAGCGCCCATTCCAGACGTGCGCCCATGCCGGTGTACATCCAGTTGCCGGCGCCGGCCAGCTTAACGCCGCGAGTGTAGTCAATCAGACCCAAACCCTCGCACAGGTCCACATGATGCTTAGGCTCAAAGTCAAAGGAAGGCTTTTCGCCGATGTAGCGCAGAGGCTGGTTGTTCTCCTTGCCGCCGGGGAGCAAGTCCTCGTCGGGCAGGTTGGGCAGGCTCAGCATTGCTACGCGGAACTCCTCGGACAGGGTCTTCAGCTGG
>JAZOSY010000057.1:0-2925 GCA_045657385.1 Faecousia sp.
CTGCCTTGGCTTCCGCGTTATGCGCGGCTCTCTGCGCGGTGTTGAGGAAGGTACTTACTTCTCCAACTACTCCTCTATGGGCTACGGCGGCATTACCTATCTGTATATGCCTATGACCATCATCAACCTGAGCAAGCTCATTGAGGATGAAGGCTATGAAGCCGTTCCTATGGGTCACCAGAGTGACTGGCGTGCGCTGGATCAGGTCGGTTTCCTGCGTCCTGAGTACTCCCGTCCCGTTGCCCCCGGCAAGGCTGCTCCCGACGTTATGATCAACTTGAGAATCGCAGGCTTCCTGTGCGGTATCGGTGAAATCGGTTACTCCAAGATGCTGCTGACTCCCGAATTCGGTCCCCGTGTCCGTGTTGGTATCATCATCACCGATATGGAGCTGGAGCCCGATCCCATTATGGAGCCGGGTACTCTGTGCAACAGATGTATGGCTTGCGTACGCGAATGCCCCGGCGGCTGCATCCCTGCTGACCGCACCGTTAAGGCAAATGTGGGCGGCTACGAGCTGGAGTGGGCTGACGTTGATATGCACAAGTGCGACACCGTTTTCCAGGGCGGCGAAGAAGTCAAGGAAGGCGAAGTGGGCACCTACTTCAACGGCAAGCACGATGACTGGGCAGACAAGTATAAGCCCTCCTCCGTTACTCCCTTTAACAAGGCTCCCAACAACCTCTACAACACCGGCAAGGCCGTCTGCGGCGCTAAGGGCTGTACCCGCGCTTGTATGATCAGCCTGGAAGCAAGAGGCAAGCTGTCCAACAAGTTCCACGCGCCCTTCCGTACCTCCAAGCCTTGGAAGGTCAACTGGGAAGAAGAAGCAATTGAAGTGGACTACAAGGCACCTTACGAGGGAACCGACTCCCCCAACAACACCCGTAAGCACTTCGGCAGTACCACTGACTGATTATGAACGCAATCGATTTCAACGACCTTTTTGTCGGCGACATCTCGATCGTATCGGGTGTCCGGCAAAAAGGCCGGGGTGTGGATTTCAGAAACGGGCGGCTTAAGCACGGCTTTCTTTACCTGTTAAGCGGTGAGGCGACCTTTTATCTGCCGGGCAAGACCCAGCGGGTGAAAAACGGCGAGCTGCTTTACATTCCCAAGGGGCTGAAGTACAAAATGCAGTACAGCCAGCCGGATACCGCCTTTATCGTGGTCAACTTCGATATGTTCGACCGCAGCGGCAACGGATTTTCTCTGTTTGAGAGCATCCATCTGGTCAGTTTGGGAGACTCTGCCCACAGCGCCAACCACGCGATGGTCAAATTGGAGGCCTGCGCTACATCCGAAGCACCTGCTATGCTGCTGCGGAGAAAAGAACTGCTTTATCAACTTCTGAGTATTCTGTGCAGTGACTCCTATCTGCCCTTTGATGACGAAGGCCGGTATCCCCAGATTGTCAAGGGTGTGTCGCTATTAAAGCAAACCTATTTGGAGAATCTGCCTATCGAAACCTTTGCTAAAGAGTCCAGCGTCAGCACCAGCTCCTTCCGGTCGCTGTTCAAAAAGCAATATGGCCTTTCTCCTTTGCAGTATCGCAACCGTCTGCGGATCAACCGGGCCAGACAGTTGCTGATCGAAGACGGCTGTACTGTGGCCGAAGCGGCCTATGCGTCCGGCTTTGACAACATCGGTTATTTCTGTCGGTATTATAAGCAAGTCACCGGTGAGACCCCCAGCGAAACAAAGAATTCTACCATAAACTTTTAACGCAGAACACAGTTAGGATTGGTAATATGAAATTTGCAGTTGGTTTTCAGCTTTTTGGCGCCAAGGATATACCGTTCTCCGAGCTGATCGAGCCATATAAGGACAGCATTTCCGAGGTGTTCTTCCCTTGGCAGGACATTCCCACAGGTCGCAGCGCCGCAGCCACTCGCCACGGCACCACCGACTGGACTGCCCAAGCCCGCACGGAAGAGGAATTAAAAAAGCTCAAGGCAATGGGCCTTAAGTTAGACCTTTTGTTTAACGGCAACTGCTATGGGGCATACGCCATTTCGGAAAAGCTCTCCAATATGGTCTGTTCGGTCATTTCCCATTTGGAGGATACCGTGGGCGGTGTGGAGATCATTACCACCACCTCCCCTGCCATTGCCCATACTGTCAAAAAGCATTTCCCCGGCATCGAGGTGCGATCCTCCGTCAATATGAAGATCGGCACTGTAAAAGGTATGGAATACCTTTCTGACCTGTTTGATTCGTTCCATGTGCAGCGAGAATATAACCGGGATCTGTCCCATTTGCGGGAACTGAAAGCTTGGGCCGACCAAAACGGCAAAAAGCTGGTTATGCTGGCCAACAGCGGTTGCTTTGCTCACTGCTCCGGTCAGATATTCCATGACAATATGGTTGCTCACGAGTCGGAGATCTGTGAAGTTGACAACATGAAGGACTTTATGCCCTATGTTTGCTGGCGGCAGATGAAGGACAAGGCCAACTGGCACAAGGTTCTGCAGAACACTTGGGTGCGCCCCGAGGATATCCACAATTACGAGGACATTTTCGACACAGTCAAGCTGGCCACCCGGCTCCACCAGCGTCCGACTATGGTCATCGACGCTTACACCCGGGGTAAGTTCTTCGGCAATCTGCTGGATCTGTTTGAACCCAGCTTTACCTCCGCCACCCTGCCCTATATTTTTGACAATCGGGCTTTCCCGTCCGATTGGTTCGAAAAGACCACCTCCTGCGACAAAAACTGTCACAAGTGTGGCTACTGTAAGGGTGTGCTGGACAAAATTCTCGTGAATACAGAAAATTTCTAACAAAAACCTTCCTGCCCAAAAGCAGGAAGGTTTTTTCTTATAATGTGCTTTGCTTTTTATTGCAATACCGAAATAACCTGTTATAATAAATGCAAACAAACCGATTGGAGATGATAGAATGAAACATTTTATCGAAGCGCAC
>JAZOSY010000058.1:0-1546 GCA_045657385.1 Faecousia sp.
GTATGCCGTGGCAGGCATATTGCTGGCAATTCAGAGAATATCTGTCTTGTTGTCGCAGAAATGCGGAGCGCTATCAACCAAGCAAAATACAGGATTGTTTTGTTGTGTTGGAAGATAGCCCGTGTTGGCTATCTTTTTTGTTTTGTATTGAGAAAGGATGTTTATTATGAAGAACACAGTGTTTACAGGTGCAGCAACCGCCATCATCACCCCGTTTAAGAACGGTCAGGTGGACTATGAAGCATTCGGAAAAATGATCGAGTTCCAGATCGCCGGCGGCATCGATGCCATCGTGGCGGTGGGAACTACCGGCGAAGGCCCTACCTTGAAGGATGAGGAGCATAAGGCCGTCGTCAAGTACTGTGTGGACAAGGTGGCAGGTCGCGTTCCCGTGATCGCAGGCACCGGCTCCAACGACATTTCCTACGCCATCGAGCTGACCAAGTACTGCTGCGATGTAGGTGCAGATGCCATGCTTCTGGTTACTCCCTATTACAACAAGGCCACCCAGAACGGCCTGATCAAGTCCTTTACTGCCATTGCAGACGCCAGCACCAAGCCTTGCATCCTTTACAATGTACCCAGCCGCACCGGCTGCAACATCTTGCCCGAGACCGACGCTGTTTTGGCTGACCACGAGCGGATCGTGGCTGTGAAGGAAGCCAGCGGCAACATCTCCCAGATTGCGAAAGTTGCCGAACTGTGCGGCGACAAGATGGACATCTACTCCGGCAACGACGACCAGATCGTTCCCGTTCTGAGTCTGGGCGGCAAGGGCGTTATTTCCGTTCTGTCCAATCTGGTTCCCAAGGAAACTTCCGATATGTGCCACCTGTTCTGGGAAGGCAAGACCAAGGAGTCTTTGGACCTGCAGCTGAAGTATCTGTCGCTGGTAGATGCGCTCTTCTGCGAGGTCAACCCCATTCCTGCTAAGGCCGCAATGGCCGCTATGGGCTTCTGCGAGAATTCTCTGCGGCTGCCCCTGACAACGATGGAAAGTAAGAATGAAGAGAAGATGCTTGCCATTATGCGCAAGGTCGGTATTTTAGAGGATTAAAAAATGAAGCTATTGTTAAACGGCGCCGGCGGCTTTATGGGAAATGAAGTGATCCGGGCAGCGGCTAAGGGTTACGGCGACGCGGTGATCGTTGGCGGCATCGAGCCCTTCGGCACACCTGCGGTGGATTTTCCCGTGGCAGGCTCCTGGGAGCAGGCATCTGAAATATTCGGCGAAAAGTCTGCCGATTGCCTGATCGACTTTTCCAATCACCTTTGCACAAAGGATTTACTTTCCTTTGCTGTTGGCGCAAAGCTGCCTTTGGTGATCGCCACCACCGGCCACACCGAGGAGGAGCTGGCGCTCATCAAGGAAGCGGCCAAGCAGATCCCTATTTTCCACAGCGCAAATATGTCTGTGGGCGTGGCGCTGCTGGTGAAACTGGCAAAGACCGCGGCTGCGGCTATGCCGGACGCGGACATTGAAATTATAGAAAAGCACCACAACCGCAAGGTGGACGCCCCCAGCGGCACGGCGATGATGCTCTAC
>JAZOSY010000059.1:0-41104 GCA_045657385.1 Faecousia sp.
TCGTAGCCATGTCGTTCTGTGAGCCAAGGAGTTGTGGGCTTGGATTGTCTTCCTAAGACCGCTTGGCCTCCGACTTATCTCTATCTCTTTCTCTATCTCTTTCTCGCTTCCGGTTTGCTTGCCGTTTGCTTCCGGTTTGCTTCCGGTTTGCTTTGCGCTTCCTCCCGCTTTTCCGCTCTTTGCTTTCTTGCGGCTTGCGTCAAGATTAGGCTTTGCAGAGATGAATCCAATGGCAGCAGCATCAGACAGTTTGTCCAGGTTTGGCTCTTTGCCGTTTAATGCATAATCGCAAACAGCATCGTAAAAGTCTGCACGGGCGGCTTTGTTGCGGATCCGTTTGGCTGACTCAAATATGCTGGCATAAAAAGTGAATTGTCCTCGTTGATCCACTTAATCACTACCCTTCAGTTCGATAATCAATTTAGGCTCATGGCCATATACCTTTTGGCCGTATACTGAAACTACCTGGGCATCGTCTCTGTAAGCGATGCCGTTTAGGGAGTCCAGGACAGCCTTTATAACGTTGTCGATGTCCGGCTTTCTCCTGGGAAGGATTCTCCCGTCCTCTATGGCGGCCAGGGAAGCCTTTGTGACGCTTTTAGGGATTGGGTATACCGCTGTTACCTTAACGGCAATATAGGCGCTGTCGGGCCAGCAGTAATCCCTTAACTGTTGCCGATAGCAATCCATGATTTTCTTTTCGTAGGCCCGCGTCTCGCTGTCCGTATAGGCATGGCCACCCCGGGTAAACCGGGGGCGGCCTTTGCCCTTGGGCATTCCGGGCACTTCAAATACCAGGCCCATCAGAACGGCAGCTGTGCGTCGTCATCTTCCAGCATTGCATAGTCGCTCATACCGGCGCTGGAATACATAGCCGGTGCTGCAGAGGTGTGCTCACCGGAATTCTTGCTGCCGCCAAAGTAAACGTTATCGGCTACGACCTCAGCGGTGCGGCGCTTATTGCCGTCGTTATCGTTCCAGCTCCGGATCTGCAAACGACCGGAAACCACGATCAAGCTGCCCTTGGAAAAGTTGCGGTCTACGAACTCACCGGTGCCTCTCCAGGCAACGCAATCGATAAAGTCGGTCTCACGATCGCCGGTGTTCTTATCGGCAAAGTCGCGGTCAACAGCGACGGTAAACGATGCAACGGCCACACCGCTGCCGGTTCTTCTCAGTTCAGGGTCGCGAACGATGCGGCCCATAATAGTAATATGGTTAAGCATGGTTATTCTCCTTTTCAAATTCTTTGCATTCTTCTAGAAACGAATCCGGAAGTAAATCCATCGGTGAGCAGCAAAGAGCATTTGCAATCTCAACAATCGTGCTCAGTTTCGGTGTTCTAATGCCACGCTCGTATTGAGAAATACCCGCACCGCATATTCCTAACTTTTCCGCAAGTTGGCTCTGAGTCAACATACGCAGATTTCTTGCTTTTACAATTTTTTCTCCAGTTTCCATTTGGCTCACTTCCTATAGTAAAGATTTTTCTCATCCCAGTCAGGATATTTGCTTTTTAGATACTCCCTAAAGAACTCCCGCATTGCGGAACGCTCTGTTGATTGGTCGTACCTTCTGTGACAGCCAGGACAGAGCGTCAGGCCGTTCTCCGGTATTCCGAGGCCGCCCTGGGCTCTAGAAATAAAGTGTGCGTTAGAGAAAGCTGTAGGCGCCTCAGCCGGGGCAGGCTGGCCGCAATTTATGCAACACGGCCAGCCACCGATGGAATCACGATCAGCAATTTGCAGCTTTGCGGAGCGGTTGAAATCCCGCGCCTTAGTATCTTTTCTCATCACACAGACTCCAGTAGGGAACGAATTTCTTCGTCCGGCCTAACCTCAATGCCCAGCGCTTGCGCGTCCTGGATCAGGACGTCAATCAGAATTGAAAATTGGCGGGTGTCATAAGTGGACGAGCCGTAGTACGCCTGAACGTTCACATATCCGGGTTTATCGGCACGGCCCAGCAAAACGCACGGCCAGCCTAACCCTTGTGCTTCCCAGTTTTCCTTAAACTTTTTGTAAGCACACTCTCGCACCTGAAGGATTTCGTAATTCTCCGGGACATTGGGGATCGCTTGCTTGTAAACAACCACCGGAGGCACGCGAAGGAAATCTGCAATCTTGTTAATGATCTCCCAGGCGTAGGCGTTCGCATCCTTGCTCCGCTTCTTTTTGTATTCCTTGATGGTAAGAACGTAGTCCTTATCCTTTTTGCTTCGCAAAAAAGCCATTGCTGCACCCCGGTGTTCCGGGGGCAGATCAATGATTAGCTTTCCGGCTTCCATCTTCGCGTTACGAAAGATTGCTTCCGTCATGCGATCACCTTACTTCGGCGTGTAGGCCTTCAGGACATTGTCGTAGATCAGGCCGAGGCTCTTAATGTGTCGATTCCACAGCACGCCAACATCGCGTTCAGATGTAAGTGCGTGCTGGATGTCCTTCAGCTTCTTGGATTGCTCATTGGCGCTGTCTGCGTCCGTCACAGCGGCGATCAAATACTTGGCAGCAGTAATAGCCGCGTCGTATTGCTCCTGAACAGCAGCAAACAGCTGCGGTGATATATGCCCAGAAGTTTGACGAACATAGTTCCACTCTTGCGGCAAGTCCTTCGTTTCTTGCGTGTTAGCTTCATTCACAGGGGTGAATGAACCACCTTTTGGTTGTGCATCATACTTGGTCTTGTCTTTTTCATAGTAAACATCAGCACCAATTCCAAGCGCCTTTGCAGATACAGATATTGCGTCCGTGAGTGCCATCTTGAAGCATTCATCAGACACATAAAATCCGTTGGATTCTTTTGACACGAAAGAAGCTCCGCCAGTGCCTGGAATTCCGTGTGATACTTCACCGGTTGCGGGATCTTTATAGAAAAGCAAAATATCGACAAAGGCTGCTTTTTGCCGTGTTTCCGGATCATCCAAAATAATTTTCTCAGTGATGTCATACCACCAGCCAATTCCACAAGGACCGAACATTTCTGTCAATACTTTGATGCGCCACATTGGATTGATGTCCGTCTTACCTTTCAGGCGTCCTGCCTTGATTTCTTTCTTCGCAGAATCCGGTACAGCCCGGCCAATATTATATAATTTCAGGTTCTCCATTATCTTCCTCCATTCCCTTAAATACCAGCGGGCACTCATAACCAACGGTCGCCCTGGTATCCAGTAAATATTCGCCGGTTCTCCGGCATTGATTTCTTGCGTAAGTTTCTAGCAGTGGGCATAAGGCACAGCACACATGGCCGTCCGGGAAATGGATCTGCACTGTGCCGGTCTGATAGAACGCAACTCCGTTCTTAGTTACCATCGGTTTCCTCCTTGACAATTTAATTTCGTGGTGCTAAAATATGGGTGAACATTTTTGTTTGCTCCGCTTCTCGGTCTTGCTCACCGGGAGGCGGATTTTTTCTGCAGTCGCAGATTTCTCCGGCGTCTAAATGTGCGCCGCATATGGGACACGATCTGTACAATAAAGCCTCCTTTTTTCCGCTTGTTCTTGATTGCATCCAGGCGTTCCTGGAGCGCCTTCATTTCGTAATTACGGTTTACAATGCTAAACATCTGCTGCTCATCGTCGCAGATGGGATGGTTGGAAGGTTGGACGCGGTATCTTGCCACGACCTTGCCGGTATTACGGTTGATAACTACATTGATCATTTTTGTACCTCCTTTAATTGCAGGGGAGCTGCCGCCACATCTCCCCTGCTGCAACACACTTGAAAACAAAGAGGAGTTCACTCCGGAAATGGTGGCGGCCATTTCCGGGGAGAGTTGGTGGTCCGGAACAGACTCGAACTGTTATGCGCCCACTTATGAGGTGGGTTCTCTACCTCTTGAGCTACCGGACCTTCAAGTGCTGCTTATCGGGTCCGGCCATACCGATCGGAAAGTTTTGCTATTGTACTTCCGCCATAGGAATTCTTCGTCAAATTTATGAACTCCTCCACGGTGGTCTCGCCGTCTAAGGTCAACCCTCTATCCTTCACAAAAGCATTTCTACCGGCCATGCAAGATCCGGTCAGCCGGTGATGCCAGTCAAACAGATCCCGATTGGGATAAGGCTTGTCCTTGTCCGGATGGGCCTTGATGAACGCAGCGATCCTCTCTTCCTCAGGCATATCATCGAACATCTTGTCTGTCAGCGCAGCCATAGCTTTATGTAAGTCATCACCATGGGCAAACACGGCATCGCCGCTTACCTCTCCCTTAACTACATAGCATGGGGTTATTGTCAGATCAGACTGAAGGATAAGCCCTTTCGCCACATTGCCCTTGACGGAACAAAAAATGGTAGGCACACTATCAACAACATAGATCTTGTGACCATTGATTTCATACAGACCGCCGTAGCCGTAGCCGTCGCCGTAGCCGTCGCCGTAGCCGGAGCCGTCGCCGGAGCCGGGATCAAGAAACGCCTTGATCTTTTCCTGCAGCTTTACATCTTCCATACCGGCACCGCCTTGATATTGGCCTCTGCCTCAGCAGTGGTGGGGATAACCTCGATGGCATCCAGCAGCTTAATGGATTCGCACTCCATGGTAAAGCGGCAATCCTTGGGCCGTTTGACACCTTCAGTAGCGATCTGCAAACACTCGGTAGCACCATGCCACCGCCACAGTCTGCGGACATTGCTCAGTACGACCTCTCTTCCGTCCTGGCTGACCAAAGTACCCGCAAACACACCGCTCCGGTCGCCTCTTACAATTACATACTTACCGTTCATTTTGTTTTCCTCCTTAATATTTAACCGCACTTAAACTGTGCGTTGTGCTCAATTTCAACCGCTCTTGGTCAGGAACTGCAGCGGCGCTGTTCCTTTGGGCGTTTTGCTTTCCAACCAGGCATAGAAATCTACCTTAAAGATTTCTACCGTACGGCGGCCGGTAGGGCCTACACAGACGACCCGGCCGAAGGGATATGCACCGGACTCGATACCGGCAGCAATCCAGCGTGGGCTGGATGGAATACCAGCCTCCCGCATTGCCAAATAAACATCATTGATTGTCATGGTTAATTTAGGCATCGATTTACCTCCTTACTTTTCAGCGTAGGCCTTGCCAGCAATAAAGCCTTCTGCAAAGCCTTCCATCTTGGCAGCGAACTGGGTGAGCGCATCGTCGGCCACTTCCTGGGGAAGGCCCTTAAGCTGACCGCCGATCTCTTCCAGCTTCTTAGTTGCGTTTTCGCTCATTACGTCACCTCCGTGTGGTTGCGTTTTATATTTTTTATGTTGCCTGCGGGGATATGCGACTTGCGAGGCCCGTTTCCCTCGCTTGTGAGGCTAGCTTACCACACCTTGTGAGGTTTGTCAAGAATTATTTTTACTTTTTTCTTGACACAGCGAGGTTTCTGTGCTAGATTATCCTCAAGGAGGTGCCATGTATGAACAACCGCATCAAGGAGCTCCGTACCACCCTCTTAAGAAAAAAGTACGGAAAGAAATATACTCAGAAAGATTTTGCAAATTGCCTCGGATTGTCCGAAAACTTCATATGGCAAATCGAAAAAGGTGAACGCGAACCCAGCGACAGAACGATTGCAGATATATGCCGCGAATTCGGTGTTGACCGCATTTGGTTGGAAACCGGAGCCGGTGAACCCTTCCGCCCGGTAGACAGAGACGAGCAGATCGCCACGATCCTGGGCAAGGCCATCGCAGGAAACAGCACAGCGAAAGAACGGCTGATCCGGGCATTCTGCCAGCTGCCGGACGAAATGTTCGATCAGGCCGAAAAGATACTGGCAGAAATTGTTCAGAACCTGAACAAAGAAAAAGAGTGACCGCAGCACGGTCACTCTTTTTTTCACTCCTCCCCAACGATTGAGCGCAACACATTATATATGATACGCAACGCTATTTCGTCCGGTTCCTTGTCTATTAACTTCTTTGCGGCTTCTTTTAATTTTTCCACGTCTGTCATTGTTGCGCCCTCCTTTTTAGAACGTATGTTCGTTTATAGGATATCGCTCCTTCCGGGAAATAAAGAGGACACAAAAGGCGGCCCCCGAAAGAGCCGCCAATAATCACCTCCAATATAGAATTGTTATAATGGTTCCAGGCAACCCCTCCGTCGTTTAGATTAGACATCGGATCACCTCCTTTCAGTATTCATTTTCCAGCAGGTATTCGTAGATTTGCTGCACGGTGTAATCATCGGCGCTCATTAGTGCATCTTTGATATGTTCGATCATATCCTTTCTGTTCAAATTATCCAATTTTAACTCCTTCCATTAAAATTTATTGATTTCTTGCAAAGCGCATAGTATGATGATATCAATCCTTTTTTACCATTTCATAGGCCACAAGGTAGATGAGCCGCAGCTGTCTGTCAGATGCGCGGTCCATTAGGTTGTTGATGTTCTTACGCATTTTATTGGTATCGATTTTGCTTTCCATCTATGGCCTCCTCAAATTGTAAAATTGGATTTATTGGTTTGACCCAGCCGGTGTCTGTCGCCAAACTTCCACCGACCGGGTCTTGCTGGGGCTGGTTTCAGCCTACAACGTGACGTACAAAAATACAAGACGGAGAAAACCAAAAACGGCTAGGATTTTTTCTGTTAGCCGGTCGGTAATTACCTCCACGGGAGGCTGTGAAACAATGACAGAGGAAACAAAAACCGAAATTGCAGGGAGCTTTTCTGCTACAACCGATAGTCAATTATCGCAAATTGACATTTTCCCTAAAGATCCGCTTTCAATTTATGCAAAATGTATAACTTGTCCGGACCTTGGTATTTCTTGCAAGGGAATTAACCTGACATTGCTGAAAACCATCGCCAATGCAAGGGAACATCACCGGCGTTTGCGAAATGCCCGCAAGATAACCATGAAGCAGATCTTCGCACTGACCGAGAACGAGATCAGCAACGCATCCGTTAAAGATTACTTTTCACACGAAGAAAAGGATTTTCGTTGGACTACCGTGGCGCTGATTGATAACGCTCTGACCGCCATCTGCGGCGCAGCAGTAGGCGTTATGCCTGAAGATGTATCGCCGTGTCCCGCCACCGCTTCCGATATGCGAGAACAACAGTTAAAGTTCGCGAGCCAGCTCCAGGCAGCGGAAGAAAAGTGTCTAGGCCTGCAAACAACTATAGCAGAAAACGAACGGATCCACGCGGAACGGCTGGCCGCCGCCCAGTCTTACCAGCAGGAACGGTTTGAGTGGCTCCGGGAAGATTTGAAACGCTGGCGCTGTGCCGCGTTTATTATGATCGGCATTACCGCCGCCGTCATCGCGGCGCTGATGGCCTATATTGTACTAGCGGGGTGAATTTATGTTCTGCACACAATGCGGCCAAAAGCTTGAAGATACTTTCCATTTTTGTACGAACTGCGGAGCACCACAGCGAGTTATGCCACAGCCTGCAAGTTTTTCATATGTAAACACAGAGAATCAGCCTTTTAATTCTACAGCTGTAGTAGCACGCGGCCAGCAGGTATTATATTTTAAGCACGGCCAGCTTTATAAAATTGTTGGCGATCAGAACAATTGGTACGATCCCGATTATGTTATTTATGACAGAAAAACATACAACATGAATTCCATCGCAGATATCACATCAATGCATATTCCTCATTTTGTTTTTGGGAATTGGATGGAGGGATACGGAATAACTGGTTCGCTCGATTACGTTGTGCGAATGAAGGCGGCCAACCTTCGGAACAAAGGTCTGATTGCAGAGTCTGACGAATGCTATAGGAAATCAATCGAACTAATGAGAAGTTCTGGAGTTCCATACGATATGACACCGTACCTTTATCTCGCCAAAGAGTTGCTTCGGGAAGGTCGGTTTGAAGAGTCAGAGAAAGAAGAAAACAAAATTTATGCAATTTTTCAGACAAACAGAGATAGGGTTAATGCCGATCCTAACGTAAGACCGTATATAACGAAAGAAGATAGGGAATATTATAGGATAAAATATATGCTGCCAAGTATCGCGCCAAAATCGATCAGCGGCTATACAAAAATGAAGCGTTCTCAATCACCTAATTTCTTAAAGATTTATGAAGCCGCGAGCAAGGCTGGAATTTATATCGAATTATAAAAAATAACCCCTCCAGGCCGTAGCCTGAAGGGGTTTCTAAAAAGGGGGTATTCTTTTGGAATGTATCAAGTGCAAATGCGTCCTTCCTGAAGGTGCTCTATTCTGCCACATATGCGGAAAGAAGCAAACGGCGGAGAAAAGAAAGCGCCGGAAACGTGCCAACGGATCCGGTTCTATCTACAAGCTCCAGGGAACACGCAAAAAGCCGTGGGCGGCTTCGCGTAACGGAATATTCCTCGGCTCTTTCGCAACGTATGCAGAAGCGCAAAAAGCGCTGGAGCGCACCACAGACGACGATATTACAGACCGCTATAATTTGACCTTTTCCCAAATCTATGAGCTGTGGCGCCCCGTCCACGCCCGTGAGGTCTCTAAATCACAAATGAGTTGCTATGCGACCGCATATAATCAATCGAAGATCCTGCACGACAGAAAGTTCCGGTCATTGCGGAAATCCGACTTCGAGGCGGTTGTGTTGTCTTTGGAAGATGCGGGCAAATCCCGATCAACGTGCGAGAAAGTAAAGCAGCTATTTGGTCAGCTGGCAAAGTGGGCAATCGACGAAGGCATTGTAAATCAGAATCACTCCAAGCACGTCAAAACCACGGCAGAGCAGAAGACCGTCAAGCGGGCTTTTACCGACGAAGAACTGAAGCGGATACAAACCGCCAACAGCAGAGGCAAAGACGTTGCGCTGGTATTGATTGCCACCGGTGCACGGACAATCGAGTTGTTCAATGTTCCTCTTGCGGACTGTTACGACGACTACTTCATCGCCGGATCCAAAGCAAAAAAAGGTCAACCAGCAATCCGCCGTGTAATAGCAGTTGCAGACATCGGCAAGTCTGCATATACCAAACTCCTGCATGAGGCCAGGAAATCCGGCGGAAGGCGTCTGATCGATGGATACGACGGAAACCGGGACTCCGACAATTACCGCAAGCGCGACTTTGCAGAACTGATGGAAGAAATCGGCTGCGTAGATATGACTCCATACAATTGCCGCCACACGTTCTCCACGCGGGCTGTGAAGGCTGGCGTAACGCCGCAAGTCCTCAGCCGAATGATGGGCCACACCGATATTAAAACCGCCGACAAACACTACACGCACCTTGATACCGACGACATCCTGAAAGAAATAGCAAAAATAACCGCCACCGCATAGCTTGTTTGATTGTCTTGCGGTTGCTAACAAATTACAAACTCGGTCATTTTTGATATTTCAAATTGCGCTAAAAAGTTACGAAAACAAAGAAAAAGCCACCGAAAACGCTTGTTTTTCGGTGGCTTTTTGGTGACTCGCCGGAGATTCGAACTCCGGACCCACTGCTTAAAAGGCAGTTTTATTAACTTTTTTAGTGTATTTTGTTGCGTTTTATGTTGTTTTATTGCCATTTTATAAACTTATCGCAATTTAATAAAAGATAATAAAACATACACGATTCGCAATAACTAACAAATCACTAACAAGGTCTGAGGGCGCTGTGCAGATAAAGAAACGCCCCTTCCGGTTTATACCGGGAGGGGCTGTTCTTACTTACCAGTGGCGCTCTTTATTCCCTGGCTTTTTGTGTGCCGAAGTAGAACGAGACAACCATAGAGATGATGATCATGGCGTTGTCGGCGCTGATCTTGCCGGTCAGAGCTAGTGTCACAAACACTGCCATCACGGCAAAGGTGATCAGGGTCTTGACCTTGATCAGGTTGGCCAGGTTTTTCATAATTTCCATTGTATGTACCTCCTTAATTTGTAGGTCCTTTGTGATACTGTTCCAAAATGCCGACGCGGCGCCTCAGGTCATCAACCTGGGACTGCATGACCGGCATCTTCTGAGCAAAGCCGTTATGCTCACGGACTTCTCGGGTCAGCTCGTCCAGTTTTGTGTCTGTGACGGCCTGCGCCACGGCAGCAGCTTTTTCCGTCTTCTTTGCCGTAGCCAGGCAAGTGATGACTACACCTGCAAGAGACAAGCCGCCGGTGATGATGGCGACAACAATCGATTCGCTCATTACGGCCCCTCCTTGATGTACGCATCCGCAAAGCCAGCCGCCTTGAGCTTCTTCAGCATAGCTTCAGCATTTGCCTTTTCCCGGTAAGCACCGACCTGGCAACGATACCAAATCTTCGGTTTTTCCTCCAGGCCCAGGTACTCGGCGGCGGCCTTGGCATAGGCGATGCCCAGCTTCTTCAATTCGTGATCCTCGTTCCAATCCTGGATATCCTTGAGGTTGTCCACAAAAGCGCCCTCGAGGAGAATAGCGGGCATCTCGGTGCGGTACAGCACGGCCAGGTTGGTGCGAATCTTCACGCCGGGAGCCACAGAGCTGTAGCGCAGGTTCTGACCGGCAGCAGCCACGTGCTTGGCGAAGATCTTGCCCAGGTCAACGGTCTTATCGGAATAGACGTAAGCCTCGAAGCCATCGCCACCGGCAGCATTGAAATGGGGGGCTACGTACAGAGCCGCGCCCAACTCGTTTGCCTCGTCGCACAGAGCATAGAGGCTGTCGCCGGATTTGACCACAGTTCTGCACTTATAGTTTTCCAGCAGGTACTCGTTCATGTGCTTGGAGACGATTACGTTCTGATCACGCTCGACCACATAACCAACTGCGCCAGGATCTTTTTCAGAATGGCCGGGGTTTATAAAAATCAGTTCTTCCATAGGTTATTCCTCCTTTGAGTAGCACCACCCCGAAGGGCGGTGCTTTTATTTAGGTAACTTCCGTTGCGGTGATTGTGCCGCTGTCGTCAATGGTCAGCTTGAATTTCTTCGTGCTTCCCTCGGTGGAAGAACGGATAACCACGCCGTCCACGGAGTCGGGAAAAAATTCTTCGGGCAGTTTGTTGGGAGTAGCGACAGGGCCTGTGATTTTCAGCGGAACGGTTGTATTCACAATGCCATTATCTTTCTGATAGTCCAAAGTAATAATAAAACGTTGGAATGGTTCTGCGAAATTTTGGGAGCTGATGATCGAATAAAGAAACGGCTCGCCAGTATCTTCAACACTAATGCCAAAATTAGGTAAATCGGTGTCGATAGATGTGTTACCCAACAAAATCACATTGGCTGCAGTACCGTTAACAGCAACATTTTCGTTGCGACCCACACAGGTATGGGTTTCACCGTTGAACACCACAGTATAGGTTTTGCCATTTACGATTTCAAGCAAAAAATGTGTAGTAGAGCCGGCCGAACCTGCAAAATCTATATCCCCGTCAAAGAGGGTCGTTTCCCTTTCACTCATAATAGGCAACCAGTCCAAACTCAGGAACTTGTTGTCCAGCCTGTGAATGGTTTCGCCGTCTTGGTAGATGGAGATGGTACAGGTGGTTGCGCCACTCGCAAGCACAAGCATAGCGTAGTAGCCAGCTTCTTCAAGCACCTCCGGGGGATAGGCCATCACACAAAAAACCATACCCTCGCCGGCGAATATATCCGCTCCGTCGTTAAAAAGCCAAGTCATACCGGCGGCGTCCGGGCTTAAGGTGGCTCCGTCTACGGCAGTGCCTTGATACTCTGTTCCATCCACATTTACGGTGTATCGTTCACCAATAGACAGGCTGATAGGCGTGGCGATGTCAAACATTCCGGGGTCATTTTCCGGGTCTGGTGCTGTCAGCGTGGTTTCGGGCAACACTTCCACCTTACCGCCACCCTCGCTATACGGCACACCATCGGGCAGGAACTTGCCGGGGAGCTTGTGGATGATTTCGGCGGATTGGTAGACCGAAACGGTATAGGGATATGTTAAATTGGTATAGAGTAACACATTATAGCCAAATGCTTGAGATTGCTCGGGCGACAAGTCAAGCGCAAGGAACGACATACCATTATCTTCGCCACCCTGCAAACCGGGATTGCCAATGGCGGGTGCGGATATCATGCCGTTATCAAATTCAAATGCAACGCAAGTGTATTCCACGCCCGCTATCTTAACTGTGTAGGTGTTACCCGCCTCTAAACCCAAAGAGGGGATTTTGGGCACATCCGACGATCCAGCAATAGTGGTTTCAGCCAGCACTTCCACCATGCCCTGCTCCACCCAATGTGTTCTGTTCAGCACATGACCGGGTGCGCCTTCGGGGGCGTTCAAATCGGCTTGTGCGCTCGTTTCCACTTGCACATTGCCATTTTCATCGGGTGCTACGCCGTTGACGGTAGCAACACCGCCAGCCTCACCCCTGTCGCCTTTAGGTCCCTGAGGGCCGGTTGCGCCTCGAGGACCTGCGGGGCCTCGTTCTCCCTTCAGCGAAGCCAGCCACTCCTCCTGGGTTCCCTCATATCCGCATTCGACCGCCACATCGTATGCGGTAGTCACCGAGGACATAAACTCTCTCATGCTGGCATCCAGGGCCTGCCAGGACATGACCTCTGTTTCTGTGTACACGTACTCGTTCGGCTTGGGACGCTTGGCAACAGAAAGCACGCAGGATCCAATGGTTTCCAACAGGTTTTCTTCCAAGTGTACCAAGTATACAAAAATCGGTTCACCACTTTGGAGGTACATATTGGGAATATCCGCCACGAGGATGCCGTTTTCGATATAAGGACGCACCGGGAGCGCTTCCGTATCGTTGGCGTGGCAGTACTCCACTCGGTCTAATCGAACACCATCGGTCGGTGTGATCTTAATTTTTCGGCCCAGCTCCCACTGGTCCAGGCTGCTGCCTAGTACTTTAATTTCCATTGGAATTTCTCCTTTTTAGAATTCTAACCACAGCTCGTTTCCGATGGCTTTGTTATCTACGTCGTTATCTTCGTAGTATTGGTAGTCGTTGATTACATGGCTCCAGCCGCTGTCGCCAAACCAGCTGCCGACGACAATCTCCGCGCTGCCGCCGCTTCTGCGGTAAAAGCCGCCCAGGGTGATCACCTGCTCCGGATAGCTGTCCTGGGCGTCTGTGAATGCCACCCGGGCAACCAGGGCTTTGCCCTGGCTCACCAGCGCGTCCATCAGCTGACCGGCGGTGTGGGTGGTGCAGATCAGGATGCCGGTGTCGTCACGGAAGGTTTCAAAGTCGGCGAAAAGAATATCGCCGGGGTCGCCCTTGTCGCCTTTCGGGCCCTGGGGGCCTTGAGGGCCTTGAGGGCCGGTTGGGCCCTGGGGGCCCACCAGGCAGATAGAGGGATAGCACATGGCGATCTGCACCGAGTAATCGGCCTCATTGACGCTGTATATGTAACCCAGGTAGCCATCATTGAACAGGGCCAGGTCGTTTACCCGGGGCATGACCCCCTGGGGCAAAAGGAGCTTGGACACGCTGTACGTATCCACGGTGATGCCGAGGCCATAGGCATCCACCCGGTAGATGGATAAACCCCGGTCGCCCTGGGGGCCTTGCTCACCTTGCGGGCCTTGGGGGCCCTGGGGGCCAGTATCACCTTTATCGCCCTTATCGCCTTTTTCGCCCTGCAGGTCAGCAGAAGAAGTTCCGCTGGCGCTGGTAATAGTCAGGATCGTGCCGTTCCAGGAATGAGTAGCAGAAACACCGGCCGGGCCTTGTGGCCCGGCCGGACCGGGAGCGCCAATCATTCCATCCGGGTCTATCGTGAATCTGTTACCATCCTCATCCGTAAACTGCACGGGAACGTTAAAATTGAAGTCATTCTCTCCCCAATCAAATACGGGAATTCCACGCTCCAGTACCACCGTTTTCGTCTGCCTTTGCAGGCGGTCGGCAATCTCCATGTCAAACGTGTGGCTCTTGCGGTAGTCGTAGCCCGTCAGGCTGATCGTAACGGAGAAATTGTCCCCGGATATAATGGGCGTTAAAGAATACCAGCTTCCGTCACGCTGGCGGTAGCGAGCTGTCAGGGTGTTCTGCGTAGCACCTAATTTCCCGGGGAACCATGTGCCTCCCATTTGCAATTGCGCCGTTCCGTCTGTGGGGTTCAGCCGTTTGGCGGTCGCAGAGGCGGACACGTCTGTGTAGTTCACCAGCTGCAGATTGGGAACGGCATACTCGGTGGAATATCCGCGGCTGTCAACAGCAAGGAATACAATGCTGTCCGTACCGATTCCGGGAAAATCGATGTAACCGTTTTCTATCTTTTGGCTGTTGACCCACACACCGGTCAGGGTTGCGGATTTTTGCGCAGAGGCATTGGGAGTGCACCGGACGTTGGAATATCCACGGATAAATATCTTGGAATTTCCGGTCAGGCCAACTGTGGCAGAATTGATATCAATAGCCGCGCCGGTCAGCACAGGGCTGCAGCGGTTAGGATCTGCAGTAACAGTAAACGTGGCGGTTTGCGGGTCACCGATCTGCGTGTTTCCGCTATAGGTCGTGCACGTCAGCGTGCAGACACTGGAAGGGCTGTTGGGAATTTGAGAATAAAAGCTCTCCGGTACGGGGAAAAGAATCGTTGTGTCTGTCAGCTTAACAGCTTCGACAGAAAGGCCACCAACAGCGTCAGCAATGTAGCCTTCCAGGCCGCCAAATTCATACGAAATAGTGTGAGTATATTCCGGATTCTTTCGATTGACCACAATGGTCGATGCATCTTCAATAAAGGCAGACGATGCCGCAATGGTGGATGCCCGGCCGATAGATGTCAGCGGCATAGTGCCAGTGACGGTCAATTCAGGAGGCGTGTACTGTGTGCCGCCATTCCATGGGGTAACGGTGGCCGTGAAAGCCATAGCCAGCTCGCCGTTGCTGTTATGCTGGACAGTTGTCTCCCCTTCAACCATAACCCATGTGGAGTTGTAGTCCAGGTAATGTTCTCCGGTAACAGAAGTGACACGGGATCCGTTCAGAATCAGCGCTGCGGTCAGCTCCCAATCGAACCGGTTGCTATCACCGCTACGCAGCTGGATCTTATAGGATACCAGCGATGTATTGGCGGCCTGATCTATGGATTCTTCTGTTAGGATCAGGTCGAGGATATAGCCGTTGGAGTTTCCGTTGTAACGGTCAAAACTACCAACGGAAAAAGTCTTGGTTTGTAACGCCACGTTTAACCTCCTACGTAGAAACAAGCTGTGCGGTTTGTTTGGTAATCTTCAAACCGGGCATTTTGACCGATAATCAGGTAGTTGTTTACCTTTACATCGGTAGCCTCCACGCCGTCACTGTTGGCCTGCAGCAGAACTTCTCCGGATCGGGTAACATACATACCCGTATTGTCCAGTAAGTTTTCGATGCGTTCACCCTGGCGGGCGATCCGAAGGCCATCGTCATCAAAAGTGTAGCTTGCGCCGGTCTTCACCTTGCTGACACCGTTATTCTGAATGGATTCAATGTCAATCCTTACTTGGCCAGCCTCTTGTTTAATGGACGAGATTTCCGACTTAATGCCGTCAACATCCTGGGATTGGTTTGCTACACTGGTTCGAATGCTGTTAATATCCAGCGTCAGAGATGTGACATTGCCGTTCGTGTCGGCGTTCTCTATTCGAAGCATATCCACATCAGAACGGATATTCATAACCTTGCCGGAAAGCGCCTTAAACGATTGCTCGTTGACAGCAGAAACGCTGTCACGTCGGATGCTGCCCGTGCATTCGATGGTGTCCTTTTGGCCGGTTTGCGTTTTGGTCATGACATAGGCCGTGATTTCTCTGCCGTTTTTATCGGTTATATTCACGATATTGCCAGCACGGATGTCAAAAGTAGCCGGGATGGAAACCTTGCACGGCGTATATCTTACCTGCTGCAGCTGCTCGTAAAGGCTTTTTGCAATTGTCTGAAGATAGGTAGAGTTCGGGTTAGTCAAAAGCGGATTTCCAGTGATCTGATACGTATTGACAGCACTTGCAGAGTTGGGCCAAATCACACCAACGTCTTCCTCGTTTTGATGGATCTGAACTTTCTCGATGGGATCAATAACAAAATCCTCAAACGTCAGACCGCCGCCGTAGTAGAAAATCGTGTTGGCATCTTCCATCGGTCCGATGGACTTATCGGCCGTGGTATACCACGCCAGCTCGATATCGCCGTTCACAGTTGCCCGGGCAAATCTGCCGGTAGCTTGGAGCGCCCATTGCACAAGCTGACGGCCGGTGATGCCTTCCGCGGAAAACTGCGGGATCAGGTAGCCACCGTTTGGCGTATCAGATAACAGCGTTATGAAATTAACACCACACGCCGAGCAAACGCCTTGCACGAAACCGTGTAGCGGCCTTGGCCACGCCTTCAAAGAAGCCAGCCAGGCTGTCATATCCTTGTCCAGCTTGCTTACCCGATCGTAGGCAGTCAGCTTCATGGTATTGGCGCTGGGGCGTGTTGGTTTCTCGGCGATAAAAATACCCAGCTTGCGCCGAGTGTTTCCGTCGTATTTGTAGACCGTTAGTTCGTCACCGGCGGTAATATCCAAATCGCCACCGGGCGTTAAAAATTTAATCTCTACCATAGCGGAACAAACGGAACCGAGGATCAACTCGGTTCCGCCGTTTACGCATTCTGTGTAGGTGCAACTCTGCACCACGTTACCGTTGCTAATACCGGACGATACCTCAGTACCGTCCGGCAGGACAACAATCGTCTGTAACATATCGTCGCCCCCCTTAACACTCGATGATATTAAACCCGTAGCCGCTCCACAGACCAGTCCTGGAGTTTTTCCAGGTAATGCCGTACTTACTGCGGTAGCAGGTCGTCTGTTCCTTTGTGGAGGAATTCAAGCGGGCCGGGTGTGTAAATGTGAACGTGGGCGCATCCGGGAAAAGGCCTTCCATGTATCTTTTTTCCTGCTCTGTAAGAAGGGAATAAGAAAAAGACCAGGATGCCACCTTATACCGGGCAACTACTCGGTGCATTACGCCCATTTCGTCACGGCCGGAGGATGAGTCGTCCAGGTCTTCGTAATTGTGCTGCACCTCTTCGTCCGGTACCAGCAACGGTTTCCCGTTCACGAAAAAGTCTGTACTATACGCTCTCATGGTTAGCCTCCTCTCACAATGGCCATTTTTGTGCGCTGCCGATTGACAGCATTGGCAATCACTTCGTCGCCAATTTCGATACCCAGCACAGCTTCCAGGATGTCCCGCAGGACGGACACAGTTGCCTCGTGTCCTGCCATATTGGCAGCGGAATAATCTTCCATAACATTGGCAACAGCCTCCTGGATCGTAGACAGAGGCGCCTCGATGTTTGTTCCGTGTCGCTGATCACCCAGCACAGCCATAAAGGGAGCATTGGGGGGAATGACCGCGCCCTTTGCCAGGTAAGGAATCTGCGGCACAGAAATGGGGCTGTAGCTCCAAAGATTTTGGAACGGCTTGGATCCAAACACGGAAATATCCCGGATCTTATTCAACATACTGTTGATGGAATTAAACGGTGTCCGGATAACCTTGTTGATACCTTCGGCCAGCTTGTTGAATACGTCCTTAAACGTAGTGGAGAAAGACTCCTTAATGCCTTCGAAGGTAGCAGAGTCACCGGAGAACACATCTAAAACTGCTTGCCATGCATCAGTAAAGGTTTTACTAAACCAGTCACCAATACCCGAGAAAGCGCCAGTAATTATCGTCCAAATCGTGTTGCAGATTTCTCGCAGGCGTGTAACACCGTTCAACAGGCCATTAAACAGACCTTGCATAATGTAACCGCCTTCGGTCTCCATAACGCCGGACGGACTGTTAATATCAAACGCAGCACGGAAGCCATCCAGGAAAGGTCGGAAGATGTTCTCTTTGATCCATTTACCTACGCCTTTCAGCGCATTAACAATTCCTTGGAATAGTCCGGCTATTATTTCGCCAGGCGTGCCTTCCCAGTCGACATATTCATCAAAGTAGGACTTGATAGAGTCCCATAGTTCAGAAGCCAGCCTACCTATTTCTCTCCCCATGCCAACGATAGCACTCACAAGAGCCGCTACAATAGAGCCGATCAGCTCCGCCGCTCCTCTTGCCAAATCATCGCCATTGGGAGATGTGAAAATAGTAATAATCGCCGCTAAAGGATCAGCCATAAGAACGCCAAACAAAATTGCCTTGACCAGTTTTGCGCCGATGTCTGCCCAATCGAGATTTTGAATTGTTCCCGCAAGGGACTTAAACAGCCCCGCAAGCAATCCATTTAACACATCCATCAGCTGGAATGGGTCAACGTTTACAGCAAGGCCCAGGGCAAAGGAGACAATTCCGCCGACAATATTGCCGATTTTAGCGCCTACTTCCTGCCAGTTAATGTTATCCAGCAGTTCGTTGATTTTCTGTTGTAACGTCTCGCCGGCGCCAAACCAATCACCGTTCAAAATCTGCTGTTTCATTTGTTCCAAGAAACCAACCGATTCCGCCACGTAGTCGTAGTTCGGTTCAATTTCACCGGCACCGCCGCCAGAGCCGTCCTGCAGCTTTGTCAGCTGATCAAAGCCGGCAACGGACCGAGAAAGTTTTCCTGCGGCTTTCGATGCCTTATTAAAGGACTTTGCACTGTCAGCTACCTGTTTCATGCTTTTGCCGGAAAATGCCGCAAACAGCTGCGCGACATAGGAAACCGCAGTTGCTGCTGCATTTGCTAGGGCGGTCAAAGCAGGGGTAATCGCCTGGATAATGGGCGCTGCCGCTTGCTGCGCAGCACCTTTCAAATTAGAAAGCGCCGTCTTCATCGCATCTGTGGACGTGATTGCACCACCTATGTATTCCGCTATATCACGGAAGCCTGCGCTCAACGAATTGAAAAGAAATGCGCTCATGGCGATACCGGAAAGGCGGGTGCCAAACCTGTTCAGTGTTTTGGAAGATCTCTTAGTCTCTTTCTCCGACTTCTTATTGGCTTTGCTATGAGCCTTTTCAGTTTTCTGCGCCGCCTTTTCTTCTTCTTTTGCCTGCTTCTTTGCGGCCTGAGTTGCTTCAATTTGCAAACGTTTTCTAGCTTCAGCCAAACGATCGTATATTTTCTCTTGTTTTGCGCCAAGGCGTTCTGCGGCAGCGTCATCATCGGCGCTGAGTGCAGCTGCAAGCTCTGCAGATACTCCGGCAAGCTGATTTTCCAACGTTTGGACTCTCGCTTTTGCTATTTCTACAGATCGAGAAAAACTACCGGAAAACGCAGACTCGATTGCAGAACCAGCACTGGCGGCGCTATGTGCCACGGCGCCAAGTTGGCCTTTAAGATTGGAAACGTCTTTGGAGACGCCGTCAGTTCGTATTTTGGTATCAACGAGCACATAGCCGTCGGGGCTACCTACCACATTAGGCATTGCACCACCTCCAAAAAACAGCCTTTTTCAAGGCTGTTGATATTCTTATAGGAATTTCAAAATGTTTTCTTTTTCTGCCCGGATTTCTGCTGTGTCGGGACGGGAGAAATCCACGAGGGCCTTGTTGGCCTCGTAAAACTCTTTTTCCCAGGACTCCAGCTTCTTTCCGCGTGCTTTCTTCTGCCGTATATGCAAGACTGAAGCCATCAGGCCATCGCCAATGCCCATAAACCAGCCGTAAAACGTCCACCAATGGATATTGGGATCCAGGCGCACTTCTTTGCCGGCAACCTTGTTTATCTCCGGGATAATAATTGTGGCATCTTGTTCCCAGTCGATCATTTTCGGCTTGGGCTTGCCGTCATCTTTTTGACCACAGTCGATAAACTCACATGCCTTTGTAAGGGCCTCGGGTATCAGCTCTTCCGGGATTTTTTCATAATCCGGAAAGAGTATCTGTATTACGCAAATAGCTTTGCATTGTTCGTCCAGCGCCGGATCGGAGCAGGCGGAAAGTATGTCCAGGACAGCACGCCAGCCATAACGTATAGAATAACCCACCCCTCCGATAGTCAGAGAGGTGGGCAGATCATAGGCGCTCATTTTGTGTACTTAGCGGTATGCTGTGCCACCGCATCAGCCATGGCCTGCTGCCGCTTCCGGATCTCCGGAGCAACGTGTTCCTGGATCTTATTCATCACGTGCACGACGAACAGGTTGCCATCCACCATGACGGAGGTTGCAGAGATCAAGCCAAACAAAGATGCGCGGGCATCATAACCCAGCAGATAGCAGATCTTCTCTTCCATTTCGTCATTGATGCGGACAATGTCATCCAGCACGGTTGCATCGGTTGCCTGATCTTCGATTTTCTCAAAGTACTCAGACACTTCCATGCACCGTTTTGCCAGTTTGGCGTCTGCCGGGTTCATACGGAACGAGGCAAGGACCTCGCCATCATCGTCAGAGAATGTGAACTTGAGAATAGAAGATCCAACATTTGTGTTAATAGCAGCCATGGCTTATACCTCCTTAAAGAGCGCCTTCGGTGAACTTTTTGGTGCTCAGATCAAAATTGCCCTCGACGCGATTGCCGGCAAAATGCACAGTGAAGGGAACCTGAACGCCGGATGTGTCGCCACCGTAGCTGTTGGGGACAACAATAACATCCTCACGGACAGCACGGATCACGGTAGGCTCAGAATCGGTGGGCTTCAGCAGGACTTCCACATAGGAGGTCTTGCAAGCGTCACCGGTCAGTCTCAGCATGGCGATCTCCATCATCTTCTCGGTCAGGGAATCGTCATACTCATAGTAGACGGGATCCGCATCGCTGGATGCTTCGTAACCGCTATGTGTAACGGAGTTCTCGCCCAGGATGTTCTTACTGGTTGCCACGTCAGGGTTCAGCTCGACGGAAAACTCTTCCAGGTCTTTGCCCAGCCGGACATAATCCGTCTGAGCATAAGTGGCGTCAAATGCAGCATCCAAGTAATGAGCAAGGTACTTTCTTTCTGCCTTCATTTTCATGTCTCCTTTTACAGATCAAATTCATAGGTATACTGGACACTTACGGGAAGCACCCAGTCTTGAGAACTGTTGGCGTTGGGTACTGTTCCGTAGGAATTGTTACGGGTTACCCTAGTAATTTTTCGGCCGTCAGAAATGGCCGGGTATTCGGTGAGGCGATGGGGCTCACCGCCGATTGTTACGGGTTCTTTGCAGATCCACTTACCGAGAGAATCCAGGAAAGCGGAAACATTCAGCTTTTCAAATTCCCGGGTAGAAGTAGTCCGGTAGACCACCAAAAAAGGGAACTGGCAGGTCTGTGTAACATGATCGGTTATAGATCGGCGCTCACTCATGACAAGTGCGCCGGAATCAGCGGAAAAAGCAATTCCAGCATCTTCCCCTAATTCTTCAAAATAAATTGTTTGGCCGTCCAGGCCCGGGTAGGAATTGAGCAAGGCCTTCACGGCCCGCTTCAGGTATTCGTACCCGGTAGGATCTGCGCCAATAGGCTTGATTTCGGCCATTTAGCCACCTCCTGCCAATTGCTTGGTCTTTTTAACCCAGGCCTTTCCGTGGGCATCTTTCGCAGCATCAAACCAATGGTCTGTAGCTTTTGGGTTTGCGTGGGCGGAATACTGTAGCCGCTTTCCGGTGGCTACCTTTTTTTCGCCCTTCATAGCAAAAGCGGATCCGCTAGTCACGCCGACCATGACCTCACCTTCATACAAAAAACGGCCCATGGGCGGAGCTGCCGCCACAACCGTTCCTGATCCAGCAATTGACTGCGACATTCCCTGGGTTACGTTGATAAACGTTCCGGTGTCTTTCGGCATAAACGGAATCATGGATGTCATGACCATGGAGTCCAGCTCATACTGGGCGCGGGAGTACTGGCCTTCGAATCTTCCCAGGTCCAGCTCCATAACGCCCTCGATGGTCCGGTCTTTGTACTCAAAGCGATACTTGGTTTTTTTAATATGCTTTGCCATGTCACTTACCCATGATTTCAAAATGGGGAATTACACTATACGGCCCGCCAACAGATGTTATTGCAAACACGTAGTCCATGGTCTTATTCATGTACTGATAAAAGCCAGGGCTGGACGTGCCTGCATAGTCGCTGTCGTGCACGGGATTCTCGTTGCCCCAATCGCCAAACCAAAAGAAATCGAACCGGTTGCCGGATGTAAAAGTGATGTCCTTTGCGGGGTTGCCTAATGTCTCCCATTGTTTAGGGGGCAACCAGCGCTTGTCTCCAACCATTTTGTCGTCGCCTACTTGGCGGTAGCGAATGTGCAAAACTGCGCTGTCGGCGGAGTCTGCGCCGTACTTGGCCAGGATTGCGGCCTTGTCCATATTCAGGTGGACATTGCGCAGAACAGAGGGATACCAGGTGTCGCCCTCATCGCCTTCTTTTCTCACGAAAAGTGTAATGGTGTCGGTGTACACGGTATCCCTCCTCTCAATTCGGGTAAGCGCCCATATATAGCAAATTCACGCCGTTAGCATCCTTCACGCCGGAAAGATACTGACGGATGATGTCATAAATCTGCTTTTCGCGGATGGCCACATCGCTAATTGCGGCATCAATTGCCGTATTCCCTGCGCTTGTGGAATAAGTGATAGACTCGTTTCCTGCAGACACAGAGGAAACAGTTTTGCCGCGAACCATGCCGCCCGCATCAATAACTCCACGCGCTAAAGAGGCGGATTTCTCCGCCTCCTCAATCTGTCGCAGGAAATTGATTACGTGAGCCGCGCAGTGGACCACAGCGGCTTTGTCGTCTTGGTCGGCAGGCATGGACTCCTTCAGCTTTTTAAGGCCGTCAACGCCCGTGGTGAGCCTATCAAGATACCGGCAGGCCTGAAACGCAAGCCGGTTAAACACCTTGTCCTCTATGGCATCATAGAGAGCGGTGTACTCATGATAAGTGATATACATATCAGCCCTCCTGCTGCGCTAAGAATTCTTCGATGATGTCGGCCTTCTTGGTCTTTGTAATGCTATAACCAAGCTCCACCGCAAGAGCCTTGATTTCGGCAATCGTTAGGCTTGCGAGGCTCTCGGCGGTGTAGCCCGACCGTAAGTTATAGCCGCTTATTCCCCCGCGCCGAAGCTGATAACAGCGATAGCGTCCAGGTACTCAGCCCACATGGTCATGCCCATCAGGACGTGAGTATCGCCGGAAGCATGGCCGTAGACACCTTCCTTATGCACGCCGATCAGGTTGGTCTCGCCGCCAGCGGTGGTGTAAACCAGGCCCAGCTCTGCAAACTCGGAATCAGAGGGGTCGATGTAGTACAGAACAATGTTATCGGCGGGGATAGCGACAACCTTGCCCTCGGGAATCTCAGAAGAAGCAATCAGGACATCAGCGCCCAGGAAGTTCTTCAGGTACTCCACACCATTGGAGGTCTGAGTGGAAATAGCGGTAGCGCCCAGGTAGCGATGCACGTCCAGGGTGTTTGCGAACACGACGATCTGGCCGTAGTTCAGACGCATCTTCTTGAACTTGTCCTTTGCCTTGCCGATTGCCATGGACACTGCCATCTGGAAGCTGTCTTCGTCGCCGGTCAGGGAGCCGGTCAGGGCGAACTCGTAGAACTCGTCCAGGACAACGCCCTGCAGCTCGTTCAGCAGAGCATCGTCGGTCTTCTGCACGGCAGCGGCAGCGCCGTACTTCTCGACAGCTTCAGCGGTAACACGCTTGCGGTACTTCTTCAGAGCCAGGTCCTTGTAGGCAACGGGCTCAACCTTTGCCTGGGACAGAGGAACTTCGTCACCTTCTGCAACAGTGCCGTTCTGCAGAACGATGGAAGCCTTGCTGGAAACCAGCTTAGTGCCGGGAGCCTTACGGATGGGGCGCATAACGCCCATGATCTCAGCCAGGGCTTCCCAGGTGGAGTTAAAACGAGCGGCCAGGTCGATTTCCTTGGCCTGGATGGTAATCTGAGCGGTAGTGGTGGTATTAGCGGTAACTGCCATAGTTAATTATCCTTTCTGAAATAAATGCATATTGGCGGCAATCTTGGCCTGCCGTTCTGCGGGGTCCTTGATTGCCATTACGTCCTTACGGGTGAGTGTGCCGGGGTTGCCGGATACCTTGGGGTCAGCAAACTGAGGCTTTCCGCCGTTGTCATCGAACAGATAGCTGCTTTCTGTGCGTAAGGTATTCATTGCAGCGGTCAAATCTGCCAGCTGGTTCTTACTGTTGCGGATCTTCTCCAAGTCCAAAAGCGCTGCAATAGCCTTGGCGTTTTTGCCCTTGGCCTCAGCAATGGAGTCTTCCAGCATCTGATTAAACTCACGGTCTTCCTGCTCTTTCTTGTGGGCGGCAACAGCTTCGTCGTGCTTTCTCTTCCATTCGTCCCGGTCACGGGTGATTGCGTCGAAATCCTTGCCCTCGAAGCCCTTCAGAGTTTCCTCGGCATCTTCTGCCCGTTTCTGAACGGCGTCCAGGTCAGATTGCATACGGTTCACCTTCTTCTCGAATTCGGCAGATGTCTTGTAGTTCTCTGCAACAGCTTTGTCGAATTCGGCTCGCTTGTCCTCGGGGATGGTAATACCGGCCTCGGACAAAATAGTGTGAATGTTTTTCATTTCATATCCTCCTAAATCGTTATTTATTGACCGCCCGTCGGCGGTGATGGATTGAGCCGGATAAACCACCGGCGGGGTAAATGGAGCATCCAACGGGACTCGAACCCGCCCTATCTGCTTGGAAGGCAGAGGTGCTACCGCTACACCATAGATGCATAAAAATAACCAGACCCGGAGTAACCGGGCCTGGCCGTTTTATTTAGTTGTGTCCGGGTATCCTAAGCGGATTCGCTTTGCTCATTTGAGCCGTTCTCCCGGGAGAACTATAAATTATGCGAGTTTGCCGATCTCGCGGCGCATCTCGCGGATTTTGTCCCGCTCTTCGCGGGTGTCGGCGTTGGCTTCCATTTCGTCCAACTCCATTTTCAGCTTATTCATGCAATCCTCAAGGGACACATTCATGTCGCGCTTGCTATCAGCGGATCGGGAGTATCTATAGGAGTGTTTATCCTCCATGTAGCGATCCCTGGCTTCGCTATAGCCGCCACGGTAGGAGCTGCCGCCTTCGTATCTGCTCTGACCGCCCTCGCGGGAATACCGGCCGCGGCTGTCACGGCGTCTTCGCTCACTGTAGCCTTCGCCCTGGCTATAGCCTTCGTTCCGGCTATATTCAGAATCCTCCAAAGCCTCCTGTAGCATATCAATCTTTAGCAGATTTTTGTATGAGTCGATCAGCTTCCATACGACGTCAAGATCGGATGCGGTCTTGATGCCGCCTTGAGATTTCTTTTCCAATTCCTTGCAGATGTGCTCCTGCATTTGGTAGGTATCATACATAGTACACACCTCCTCTCAGCAGACCCGAACAACGGTAATGTTCGGATTATCCACAAGTACGGGAATTGCGCCGGAATTCTGAACTGCCACATTTACGCAGCAACTACAGTACACATCCACATAGTGCTGCGTGGAAACGTTGAAATACTCCTCAACAGCCGCCGGGGTCGCTCTCATAATAGAGCCGCCCAGTATTTCGCCATCGTATGTAATGGCAAGAGACACCTCGCCGACCGTCTCACCGGTAGGCACAGCAATATTGCCGGAGAAGCTGACTAAATAACGGCCAGGTTTCGTCAGGGTAACCTGGGCGCTACCTTCACGGTGGCGCTCTGCGCAACCACCTCTCACAACAGTAGCATTGTATACCACGGACTGGCCAACCGGCACAGTCTGCGGAATGGTGTTTGTCAATTCAATCATTGCATTTTCCTTTCGTATAGGGGCGACATTGGCCGCCCCCGGGTAATAACGGTTAATACCGTACATCCCGGCGTATCTTCACCGGGAAGATACGTATACGATTAGTTGCAACCACAGCCGCAACCGCCGTGGCCCCAGCCATAGCCGAACTGAACCTGTCCGCAGCCGTTAACGGGGAAATTAACGGGAGTGGGGGGCTGTACGACATAGGCAGGAGTGGGGCAGTCCGCACCAAGGCGGCGGATCAGCGTTGCGGTCTGTGCTTCCTGATTGGCAGTAATAAATGCATTCTGTGCAGTCTGAGAAGCCTGGAACTTGAGTGCCTGGTTCTCAGCGGTCAGAGTTGCGATTTTATCATTGGTCAGGAAATCGAGAATTGCGCGAGTGTTGGTGTTCTGATTTTCCAGCAGATCGCGGGTGTTGCTATTCACAACATTGCCCAGGTCGCAGAAACCCTTGGCCATGTTGAAATTAACACCGTCGATTGCTCGCTGGGTTGCGCAGCAGCAATCTGCCAGCTGACGCTCCAAGCCATGGAAGCCGCCAGTGATGGCATTGTTCAGCGCATAGGTGCTATCTGCCAGGCCATACGTCTGCTGATCCAGCTTAGAGATCAGCGTCTGCTGATCAACCGCTGCGCGGACGTCCGCCTGGGTTGCGCAAGGTGCGCCGTTTCCAGCGCCGCCGTTGCCGCCGAAACCACCAAAGCCACCACGGCCAAACAAGCCAAAGAGCAGGAAAAGGATGATCCACGCACCCCAGTCACCGCCAAAGCCGCCGTCGCGGTTGCCTTCAGTCACGGCACGGATATCGGAAAGGGAATAATTGCCGTCCATTGAAATCATACTCCTTATAAGATAATATTAAAAACTGTGGCCACCAGTTTCATTTCCTGAACATTCCCATCATTCCGCGCATTTGCTGCGCCATTTGCTGGGCCTGATTAAGTTGCTCCTGGGATATCTGACCGGAACGCAACAGTCTGTTGATTTCCTCGTTCGGGTCTTTTCCTCTCATCTGCTGCATGAACTGCTGGAATTCAGACATCATATTATTGGGTCCCAGGGCGCTATACAGAGGATTACTCATCGCTTTCTCCTTTCTTCTTGCGGGAAACGGACACTTCCACGGGCGCTGATAGTTCGTCCAGCTTGCCCATTACCTCTTTTTTGAACGAGGCAAACTCGTCAGCGCTGACAAAACTCTGCGCTTGTGCCGGCGCTGTGGGCCTATCAGCGGCAACCTCGGTATATTCGAAGGTGCGCATTGTAGGAATTCCACCTGGATCCGCGGATTTCAGATAGAACCGCTGCGTCTCGGAGTCCATCAGCAAAACTGTAGTGCCAGGGGCGACAATCCACGATTTTGCTGCAGGCTCACCTTGCACCCACATGATGCCGTTGTTTTCTCTCGGCTGATATGGGGGCGGTGCGCTCCGGAGCTGGTTTAGCTGATCCTGGTACTGGTAGGGCTGTCCGTAATACGGGAAAGGATATGCCATAAGTAACACCTCCTATGTTTTAGGTGGCATTATTATCTCATAAGGAGTATGACTTCAACAGTGCGTTAAAGTGTTTGTAAAGGTGCAAAAAAGTGATTGGAAAGTGTTATAGTTCCCGGCTTATCTTGGCGTTCACCTTGCGGGAAAGCTGCTTGACGGAATCAACTGACCGGTTCATCCGTTCCGCACAATCTTCCAGCGAAACGTCTTTCAGGCGGAGTCTGAACAGAGTGCATTCGTCCGGCGTAAAGTTGCAAACGGCTTCTAAAACATCCGCCTCAGTCTGCGTAAAGTCACGGATCTGCATGGATTACTCCTTTGTCCAGTAGTAAACGGGTACTTCTGCGCCGCTATCCCAGGAATCATAATAAAAGCCATCTTGGACGCACACGACGTGGCCCTCGATGGCTAGAATATATGTTCCCTCCGGATGAGTCCGGCAGAAATCCTCCACAGTAGAATCTTCGTCTTCGATCAGGTATCTGTGGAAGCCAAGCTCTCGTAGATATTTACCCCAAACATGGTTCGCGCTCGGCATATCGTGGGCGCTCAGGCCATAGGCGGCAAGAGCGCAGTAAACAATCTGCCACTCTTTGCCGGTTGCCTTGCAGATCGCCCGGACAGTGCAGTCGCCCACACGGCAGTTGCACGGGTTAGGATTAAAATGTTTGTATTGGCTCAATTCTTATCCTCGTTATACTTCTTGGCCGCAGCTCTTGCCTTGGCCGCTTGTGAGCGATCCCATTGCGCAATAGTAATACGATCACGCTTCTGCTTCAGGTCGTTATCCTTGCAGAAATCATCATACGCCTGGTTCCGCTTTTGGAGCAGAGCCGCCTGTTTCTGATAGGCCGCTTCTGCCATTGCCTTGCCTTCCGGCGTGCCGGCGCTTTCTACGGCCTGTTGTAGACCCTGGCATTTACGCTTGCTGTCACGGATACGGCGCTCCATTGTCCGCTGGCGCTGCTGCAGTTCGTACTCTTTCTGATTTTCCTCGGAGTCGTACTGGTCGTACGGATTGAACTCACCGTCCCCAGGTCCGTGCTGGTGCCGACAGTTCGCCCCATGTATTCCCTGGACATTTCCCTGGCCGCATACAGAATACGGCGGGAAGCGCGGGTCTCTGCCGGACTTGGAATAGAACTTTCCCTGCCACCATGCGTGGTTGGTGAAATCCTGCTTGTCGGTCACACGAGCGCCTAAGTGAGACGATACCAGGATAATGTCCCACCCCATCTCATCCATTCGTGCCTCCGTGATTTGGCCGGTGGCCTGGGATACGCCTGTCCGGATACACCGAAGAGTAGCCGTTTCGATCGTGTCCGTGTGGCCGCTTGGATATGTAACGTATACACCGTTGTCCACAATGCGATTGATCGCATCCACAAAGGCTTGGCCATAACCGGAAGCGCCGGAAGAAACCATGTTATAGGCATTATCGCAAGCCGCAATAAACGCCTGCTGGGAAGCATCTGCCGTTGTACGAGTAAAGTTAACCCATTCGTCCATAGTCGCCTCGTAGGCCCGCTGCATCAAGCGGATCAGATACGGAGACTCAGTTAGAGGTGTAGGCGACAAACCCGCTGCGCGATAAATCGCGTCGTCGTAGGCCATTGCCTTCACTCCGGCATCTTCCATAGCCTCGGCGATTTCTTTCTGCATAAGGCCGGTATTCTTTGCCAATATTTTCTCAATATCCTCTCGAAGAAAACCAGCGTCTTGCAGCACTTCCAGCTGCCACTTATCGCGTGCGGTTAAAATGTAGTTATCCCCCCGGTCTAGCCGGAGGGATATTCTTTCCACAATTTGCTTGATTATTTCATCGTGTAGGGTTTCGGCGATGGCCTCGCCGCCTTCGCTCACCCGCAATAAATATTCAGGAGAAAGCAAAGATCATACACCACCCCTCTGCGGGAATTTATTCGCTATACTCCACGCCGTAAAGGTCAAACAGGGCCTTTACTTTCTCGTCCTTGACGATTTTCTTCTGCTGACCTTGGTTCAGCGCATCATAGACGGTCTGCAAGGCATCCTTGGTTTCCTGTTTGGCTGTGGCAACGGCGGTGTTCAGTTCGTTCTTGGTCATACGTCAACCCCCATTTCTTGCAGGGCGGCAATATAGTCCGCTTCGGTTGCTTCGTTGGTGTTGCCCTCGATAGGCTCGTCCGTTTCGGTGTATTCTCTGCCGCTACCAATAGGGTCAACTGCTTCGGCGTATCTAACACCGTTACGCTCGATCATCATGCCAGCATCGGAGTAAGTGTAATCGTATTCCACGCCGTTAATTTCCTTAGTAGTTTTCACAATCATGCCATTACCTCCTTATACCGCCACAATATTGCTTGCGTAGGTTGTCCAGTTGGTTGCCGCAATCCACTCGTCATACAACGCCGCAGGAACACGGATTTCACAGTCGATAGGTATGTTACTGAAAGCATTGGCATTAGAAAGGGTGGGAACAACCGTGTGTTTAGAAAAATCGTAGAATCTAGCTATATAACAATAATCAAAAGCAGCCATTGCTATTGTACTCACGCTTGCAGGTACAATAACACTATACAGCGAAGAACATTGTGAAAAAGCAAAACTACCAATGTTTTCTGTGCCGTCAGGTATTGTTACGGATTTAATGTGGTCGCAAGCGAAAAACGCATAATTGTTGAGATATGAGAACCCCGCAGTCATTAAGACATCCTTAAGTGAGGTGCAGAATCGAAACGCATTGTTACTAAGAGATACACCGTTTCCAATTTCAGCCCTTGTAATAGCCAACCGATATGCATTGTTTCTAGTGTCAGCAGCAGCGCTAAATCTCAAAGCTCTGGCATATGTATTCTCGCTTTGTTCACCCATGAATGCCGCTTCGCCATCCACGGTCAATGTAATCACGTAATCACCTGGCTTGGCGTATTCATGGGTAGGTGTCCACTTAACGCTAGAAATGCTCGTTCCAGTCAGCACATCAGGGGTAGTGCCGTCACCCCAATCCACGGTTACAGTACCATTGACACCGATGCCCAGCATGGGGGACGTTCTGCCTTCGCTCAAGGTAATCCAAATGTGCGTATTGCCGTCACCGATCCAACCTTCGCCGCCAGCATCACCGCCGCCACTACCGCCGCCAGCGTTATCGATGGCTTTCTGCAAGAAATATTCCTCGCGGGTTATGGGAGCGGGAGGAACAACGTCCATGCCGGACATGGCCGCCAGGAATTTCTCTTTTCTTGTAACCGGTGTTAGCCCATCGGCTGATCCGGACAGGTACTTTTCTTCCCTGGTTATTGCTTCACTCATTTATTCCTCTCCTCCAAACAATGTTTTTTTAGGCTGTGCGTCTTCCACCATAGCCTTTGCATCCTCTTCGGTCATTCCCTCGAACTTAACGAAGAACTTCCAGGCGGGAACTTTGCCGGATACGACATAACCCCACCAGCGGGATCTGTCCTCTTCGCGGTTGTAGGTGATGTCACCGAAATCGTATGCGATCTCATAAGTGCCTCCGGGAGCATATCCGTAAAGATCAGCGAATACATTCAGCGCATAGATCAGGCCGGAAATGCAATCTTCCAGCTTATCGCGTACGTCCTTAATGAACTGGATGGTTCTCTGCTGGTCAGCTTCGACCTGGGTTGCGGTCTGAACGCCGCCGCTCTCATTGAACACAAAGTGTCCGTTAGAGAAACCGGACTTGTAGCCGATCTGATTCAGCAAGGCATTGATGCCGGAAATACGAACGTCCGTATTCAGCTCGGGGTTGATTTCCTGGTAGAACATTTCCTTACCGTCGCCCTGAACGTTCTTCACTACGTCAGGCAGGCGCATCTGTTGTCTTCGCCCTTCCCATGCCTGGGCGGTGTTTGCTACCTTGCGACCGGTGGCCAGCAGGGCATCGCTATCCAGCAGAACCGTACGCTTGCTGTCCAGGATTTCCTTTGCATTACGGGAGTATGCGATGTCTAAGTCCCTCAGCTCCTGGATGGCTTCAGAGAATACCGGCAGGCCATAGGGGGAGTCCAGGTCAATGTTATTCGCCTGGGGCATACGCAACACACCGAAAAGCATTCCGGTCATGTTTGCAATATTGGCTTCCTCTGCAAGATCAGCCCAGGGAGTCTGCTTAATATCAATAGCCTTTTTGGTGTCGTCCTTATTTGTGCCGATATAGCACTTGTTCGTGACCGTGTAAATACCATTCTCGATATGGTGATATTCCAGGCGGGTATACCAATCATCGCCTACCTTCTTCCAGTTGTGGAAAACAATTCCGTCAATCTTTCCGTCGGTGTGATGGGTGACTTCGAACTCGTCCGGAGTATATAGCTGGATCGCTTCGCCGTTTGGCTTCATAATTACTGTGCCATAAGCGCATCCGTACTCGATCCAGTTTCTCAGCTGGTAATATACACGCTCGATCTGCTTCTGCAGCCATTCGGCGCGGGCAGATCCATCTACCTTAATGCCAATACCCAAAGCGGCAAGGCGTGCCGTCTCGGAGCAGATGGCCTTTGCAAAATTCACGGTGTCAATATGATCTTCCTCGCTGATCCAGCAAGGGTTGCCCTGGTAGATGTTCATGCACTCATTGATCCACGTAAGCATCTGTTCAGAGCCGATCGGCTCAATATCAAATTCTTCTTTTGCCTTAGAACGCAAAAGCATGGAAAACCACCCCTTAATTGTTGATAAAATACTCATGCGCTGTTACCCCTTCTCATGGACAACGGACTGGTCGCATAGCGCAAGGCATCAATAAAATGATCTTCTCCGTCCGGGTAATCTGCTATAACATCTCCGTTACTGTCCACTTCGTGTTCATAATTGATTATTTCTTTGTAGGCTCTAGGCGTTCGTGCCGGATCAATCACTAGCGTTCTACACTGCAGCCACTCAAATGTATACTTTCTGCTTCCGGGCGCCACGACTGCTCTCCGAGCGGGCAATCCGGCGTCTCTAAAATCGACAATGCTTTCTTCTTCGTCCGCGCCGCAGCGGATCTCGTAGTCGTCATAGCCGGCTTCTTGGATCATCTTCGCCATATCTGCGTTCCTGATCTTGCAGCCGCCAAGCTCGTCCAGCAGCACAATCGTTTCTTTGTTTGGAATGTAGGCTACACGAATAAAGGCCTTTGGATCTGGGAACCAGCCCCAGTCCTGGCCTTGATAAATTCGCTCGTATCGTTCCACCTCTTCGTCGGTTATCGTACGGATCTCCAATAGATCGAAGATGTTCGTGCCGAGACCTATCGCCTCACCCAAATACTCGTGCCGATACGCACGTTCGTTGGTCTTTTGGAGGTGTTCAGCGTCCGCGATAAACTGCTCTCCTAACCATTCCCTGGGTGCCGTAGTGTAGTTGCTTCTATGCCGGTAGCTGTCGTCTCTAGGCTCACTAAAGTACACATTCGCCCAGTTACTTAAGCTGATCGGCGGGTTAAAGGATTTGAATACCACGAACTTGCTACCGCCTCTAAGGACGGACTGTTGCACCGTTCTGATCTCCTCGATACCGGCAAACTCGTCCAGCTCTTCAAACCACAGGTACTTGAAATAGCCTTTGCTTACCTTTATGGACTTGGTCTTTTTCGCCTTATCCAGGCCACGAAAAATGATCTTTTGTCCGGTGGACTTCTTTACAAACTGCAGCGGGCTCACTTTCGGCTCCCACTCATCCGTCAGGTTCAGCATATCAATGGCCCACTGTATCTGTTCATAAACAGACTCACGAAGTGTTACGGCATATTTGCGGAACACCACAGCATTTGCGTCCGGGTCTTTCTCCAGGCCTAAGACGATTTCCACAGATACGGTGGAAGATTTCAAGCTGCCACGGCCACCGGCAAGATCGTAGTAGGTGTGATTGCCTTCTTTGATGTCCTGGTGTAGTTCATAAAAGCCGGGTGCGATTATATCAGTCAGCTTCACTTGGTTTTGGTATGTCATCTATAATCGTCACGCCTCCCGTCGGCTCACTGCTATCATCTTGCGCCATATCCCAAACCGCTTTCAAAGCAGTTGCGACTTGCTGGAGTCCTTTTCTGTCCACAATAGAACGGACAGCAAGAATTTCTTCTTTTTCCGTTATGGTTTCCTTGGTCGGCTTGTCGGCACGCTCCATGTTCTTGTATTCAATGACCTTGGTTTTGGTTTTGTTTGTCACCTGGGTCATGTCAAGCTCCTGGACAGCTTTTTCAATCCGGGCGATAAGTTGGTCCGAAATGGCCAAAAGTTTAGTCACCCTATCAGCTTCTTGCTCAGAAACCATTTCTACAACCTTTTGTCGTGTCGCCGCCGTGATTTTGTCGTGATGTGCTTCTTTCTGCGCCTTCCAGCCTTCACGCTTGGCTCTATCTTGTAACGTATCAAACGACACGCCGTATTTCTCAGCTATTTTTCGGTAGCTTCCGCCGCCGTTAATATAATCTTCTCTTATAACTAACCAATCAACGGCCACGGTTCACCACCTTCCTTTTCTTCTATATCCCCTTGACCCACCCTCCCGCTTTCTCTATCGCAGGAACCCATAGTATTACTCGATGTAGTGGATGGACTTCAATCTACCCGGCGCCCATTCAAAGAGCATAAAGCGCTTTATCGATTTGAAGCCTTCCTCCTCCGTCCATTCGTCGCTCTTATTGCCGCAAGCAACGTGGCGGATTTTTACGCCATATTCGTCGCGTTCGCTTTCACGGTGTAGATGACCGGCGTGTATTTCGCGCACCTTGGCGGTGGCAAACAGAACCGGATACTCCATCGTAAACCAGCCTCGCAGGCCGACGGCGTTGTCGTTCTTCTTTGCACCGTGCGTAATTCCCAGGAAGCAGCCTTCCCACCATACAACCTTTCGGTCTTTGATGGAATCGTCAACAATGGCAGGATATCGCTGCTTCAGAATCCGTGCAAACATCCAGCCAACCGTTCTATCGTGGTTACCCGGAGAATAAATTACCTCCACGGCGTTGCTATGCTCGATAGCAGCATCGATCAGGTTAAAATAAAATGCCTCGGCGTCACAGACAGCCTTATGCATATCGACTTTTTCGATCGGCGTTCCTTTTGTGGTTTTCCCTTCTGCCACGCTGTCATTGTGGAATAAATCCTGCCCCACGGGTATGACAATCTTGTCCCAGTGGCGCTCGGCGATTATCGCCAGGATCTGTTCCAGTATCCCCTGGTAGAATGCAAAATCAGCAACGCCAAAATGCATATCGAACAGAGGTATCTCCAGCATCCGGTCGGACGGCTCATACGGAACCGGCTCAATCTTTGCGGTCGGTATATACCGTTCGATCGCTTCCAGTATTTCATCGATGCGGCTCTCTGTGTGTTGCTTGATCCACGCTTGGACTACCTCTCCGCTTCCATTGACCTGAACGGTGGACGCGTGCGGAGTGAATTTATATGCCAGGTTGGCAGCTTCCAGCTTTTCTCCGTCTGCTGTGAATTTATTCTTCCATTCTGCCATTCGGCGGCAAAACGATCTGAATGACATCGTGCCGGGTTCCACGTGCTTGTTGTAGATCTCCCGGTAGCTTACGCCATGATTTGACAGTTCCACAAACTTACGCTTGTTCTTATGCGAAATTATTCCGGCCACCATCCTTTCGTGGTAAAAGAAAAGAGCCGCAGATTTCTCTGCAGCTCTCATGTACTTTTCGACGATACCAATATAGCATATTTTATTGGCTTCGTTGCGTAATCTCCCGCGCCGTTCTTTCACAAAGCACCCACGTTTCGCCTATATCCTCATAGAAAAGGATATCTTCGTCAGTGTCCAGAGAATCGTCATGTATGCCATTTACTAGAGCGTGTATGTACCATCCCATACGGAGGACGAACACCGCGTCTCCAATGTCTACACATGACTCAATTTTGTTTCTCGTTACTCTCATTATCCATCAGTCCGTAATTGGCAGCTACCAACCTCACAAACTCTCCGTGCAGTTGCCGTGCTCGGTCGTAACCGTAGCCTACAGCAAAGGCCGCTCCGTCAAGCGTATGGCTTCGTTTCCAGTATACAAGTTCAATGATCCGCAGCCGTTCTTTGCCGTTCCATTGTCTCTGCGTAACCTCTATGGCCCTCTTGACGGCTTCGTATTCTCTCTGCCTGGTGTGCGGCAATTCCCGGATTGCGACATCCTCCGTTCCCCGAGAAACGTCACCGCCACCAGGCATACCGGACATATTAGCCGTTACGGACTGTTCGTGCAGCTGCTCATATTCCTTTTTTCGTGCAGGATATGCGCGAATCATGTTACGTGCGTATCCCCACCACGGATATCTAGGCTTACTCACTCAGATCCTCCTTTACGATTTCGAGAAGCTCCTGCAGATCATAAAAGTCCAGCGGATTCAACCGTGTAGTATCGTGTATGCGTCCTATGCGATAATACACAGAATTCCAATGTTTGCCTAGCGCTTTTGCCGTTGGCTTTACCTTCATCCCGTGGGCGGCTAATCCCAAAATGATATCCATGTCAAGTTCCGACATATTTACGCCTCCAGCCTTTCAAACATAACCTCGTAGGTCATTCCGGTGACAGCCAGCAGCTTGTCTATGTAATCCTTCCGCGGTTGCTGTTCACCACGTAGGCAGCGGCAGAGTCTGCTCATATTGTTCGTGTGCTTCTCCAGGCCCATTCTGCGCAACATCTCACTGCGGGAAACCTTGTTCTCGTTCATCCATCTGCGCAGATTGGGGAATACACACTCGTCTCCAACCGGAATATATTTACCCGACTCGCTGGTGCCACATACGCACGCAACATACTGTTTGGTCACTCCAAACTTTTCGGCAATCTCCCGGAACTTCATGCCCTGGGCTCTTAGCTCCCGCATTTGGTCTTTTTTAACTGACATGGTTATTCCTCCCCTTCGATGTATTTCTCACAGTCTGCATTTTCAGGACACCGGACTACAACATCGGCATCCGAATACAACTTGCAGAATCCCCATGAATCGATATACGCGCAATCAAACATATCGTTCCTCCTTATTCCAGGCGCGGATGGCGCGATTCTTTCCAATCCGCGTAGGGCCGCGGCAATGACACTCCCGGCACTCAACGAAGTATTGTGTCAAGATGCCACGCTCCGGCAGTATCTTCACTGTCCACGGCTTTGGTGTTCCGCAGACGTAGCACGGCTTCTTATTGCTAACGCATTTAGGGCACGTTTCCATATTGTCAGGAATAATCGCGTCACATGATAAACAACGCTTACTCATTTTTGCTCTTCCCGATGTTGATAACAAGCAATAGCACAATCACCAGCTGCAACAGGATCGCAGCCATCAGTAACCACTTCATCCTGGGTCATTCTCCTTTCAGAACTTGGTTTCAAGTTTTCTCCACCAATTCATATTGAAAACCAGTGCAGCAACCCAAAGAACCCAAAAATAAATGCTATTTGCAATTCCTGTTTGAAAAGCTACAAAAGCCAACATTGCGAGCATTGTTGCACTGCACATGATCATTCTCCTTTCGGCGGCTCTGGCATATAGGGAACGCACTTCCAAGTAACACCTTTAATAGCGTTCATCATCGTTTTCTTCGATACGCCATACCGATCCGCAAGCATCTGGAAAGAAGTTCCCTTGTATGCTCTTTCCCATCTAGCGTCCTTGACAGCTTTCTTTGTCAGCTTTGCCATTGGCTGTTCCTCGCCAACAAAGGTGATATTTCTGCCTTTTCGCTCTCTATCATCAATGTTGTCTTGCCTCGTTCCGATGAAAAGATGGTCTGGATTCACGCAACATGGATTGTCGCACCTGTGGCACACTTCCATTCCATCCGGGATTCCCCCATATTTCAGTTCGTAGGAAATACGATGTGCCATCACGGTTTTCCTTGTTCCGTCAGTTCTGCTGCCTATAATCATTCTTCCGTAGCCGTTGCGCTTGCTCCCGATCCATTCCCAGCACCCGGAAGTCTGATTGATTGCCATGTGACGGATAAGCCTTTGATAGACATTGTTCTTATTATCAATCATTTCAACCCCTCCGTACTGGGAAGGGGCATCCAGTGGGTGACTCTTCCTAAGTTAAGAAGTTTGGTAGAATTCAAAGCGGTTTTGATTCTCCATCTTCGCTCAAAATCGCAATACTGTTTTCCACAGTACCCAACGAACATTGCACCATTTTTACAGAGCATTAGCACCAGTTCTTCGCCCTCAGGCAACCTCTCCGTCACGGGAATCCACTTGTGACCGACATTATTGTCGGTTGCAATGGTTACTCCGTTGGCAATAAGGTTGTCAGCAATCAACTTCCAGCCTGCTTCTATCGAAAAAGTACCACTCTTTTTCTGTTCTTCAAACTCATAGCGGTCTGCTTCTTTAAGCAACTCAATCAGCTTTTCTCTCATCGCAAATCTCCTCCTTGAACTGTACACGATGTCCTAAATATTCAACCATCAGCCGATATGCCTTGCGTTGTGTTTCAAAATCTTCTTCTGTGGGATTGCATTCTGCCAAGTGTCCAAGTTGTTCCTTAAAAAGCACATTCTGTCTGTGAAGCTGAACAGCATTTTGGATCAGCCGAATAATCTGCGTGACAACCAATACGGTGGTGATAATTGCAAGATATGTATTCCTTCTCACTCTCTCCTTTCTCCGTCCATCTTTGCACCGCAACGACAATAAGGAAACATTGATATTGGATCACCAGAAGTAAACCTAAACCCGCAAACAGAGCACTGGTAGTCTGCCGCACTATCCAATTCATTCCACCGCCCATGCACCACTTCCACGGCTTCAACGCTCGGTGCATCTTCCATCAGCTTTCTTGCTCCACCGGGAGGGCCGATATGCACCCGGTCATATTCGGCGATTAACGCCTTGCGATCAATCAAATCCAGCTTTTCATTTGCCATCTTCAATCCTCCCAATAGCTATTCCTATATGGTCTGTCATAATCATTGTTTGAAAGAATCCGCTGAATTGCCTTTTTCTGTCCTCTGCTCAACGCATCATAGTCAAGAGAGAAACTTTCGCAACCGCCCCTTGGATACGCTCTGCCATCATCGCAATCCCAAGAATGTCTGCTTTTGCAGTAGTCGCATACGCATTTGTCATTTGCCATCTTCTGCCCTCCTGTTCCATGCTTCGATTGCTTTTTGTGGTTTCGTCCTCGTCATTTCTCCCATACAATTCGCACACTTGATTGTATATGTTGGTACTCGGTACAGCTCCTTTGTTGTGTATTCAAGAAGATTTGTGCAACCGCAAAACGGACACGGTTTTAATTCAGCCATCTTCATCCCCTCCGTCTAAAATTGTTATGTTACAATATTCCAAGGCAAACACGCCGTATGTATATCGATTTCCCGTTTTCAATTCCTTAACGGTGGCCATGTTGTTTTCGATCTTTACAACCTCAAACATTGCCCCATTGGCATTTCCCCGGAATATTGTTCCTGGTTTTAATTCAGCCATTTTCTGCTCTCCCATATTTCTCCAACATTGGTGCAAAAAATTTTGCTTCTGCCTCTTCCCGTGCTTGAACCGCTTTTTCGTAATCGTAAAACGATCCCAGACAGTAACGCTTCTTTTGGAAGTTTATATACGCTCTCCACCTTTGTTTTCTAGATGACCAGTAAACGCCTTTTCGTCCGCTTGTATTGTTTTTGGGCGTTTTGCTCGTTAGTAAACACAGAGATGTGTTTTCTACCAACTCACCCTCCAGGCGCTCAATAATACGATTTTTATTCTCTTTGGATAGGCAACCGCAGCTTCTAGTGCTGCCACTTGTTAGTGCATCGATATTAACAAATGTTGCGCCACCACAATCACATTTACACTCCCACTTAACTGATCCATTTGATGCATATTCTTCTGTTCTGCGGATAGCGGTCAAGCGCCCAAACCTCACCCCGGTTAAATCTTTAACAGTAGGCTTCACCGGAACACGGTTCTCGGATTTTTTGCACCCGCAGGATGTAGTGTGACCATTTTTTAGGTGTCCACCGGCAACTTCAACCACTTTTCCACAATCGCACAGGCACAACCACTTAATTCTCCCGGTCTTAGATTTTAAGCTGGCCTTTTGGATCACCGTCAATCGTCCATATCTGTTTCCAGCAATATCAACAAGCCGCCCCGTCTTCTGCCACCCCCGTAATAAGCTCAGAATAAGGCAATCCCTCAATCCACTCGCAGAATGTATGCCAGCAATCCAGCTTGTGGTTTTTCCGGCTCTTATAGATGTTTGCCAGCACCTCATAATTCAGCATGATTGTTCTGCGCTGGTTGTAGCTGGAGGGGAGCAGCTGGATCATCTGCCACCAGTACTTCTTAGCACGCTCAGATCGTGTCGTGTTGTCCTTCGTGGGATTATGCAAGGTTGCGAGGTAGCGTTCTCTCGCATTGTTCAAAGCCTCGATGTTTGCCTTAAGCAATTCAATTGCTGATAAACCACGCCAACCTCCGCCAAGAGGATACGCAAAAGCCTCATCGTCCATCAAGTGCTCACAACTGAAGTCGCTCAGTTCAAATTCCTTTGCATGGATCTTATGCATGGTAGAACAGCTATTAGCCACCGTGCCAACCTTATAGGTGTCATACTCTTTCCACCAATACAGAGGGGCTACCAGGTCGCAGCTTACGGTAATCATCCGCATAAACTTTCTGTGGTCTGTACCTGCCTTTCTGAGTCGGCGCATAAGGTCAAGGTCTTTTTCGCCAACAATTAACTCGGCGCATTCACCTCGGCATCCGTTGTATTCCATCCAATCATTACACGAATCGCAAAATCCCGTAGCACATCCCACATTGCTATCGCTCTGATCCCAGCTATTCATGGGGTTTCTCATGCCCCGAATAGCCGCCTCCCATCCGTAGACCTCTGTGTTCTCAATTTTTAGCATTCGTTCTCCTCCAATTCTTCGTCCGGATCGTCGAGGAATACCTCATATTTCCGGAGTTTAATCCCATGGTCTAACCGAACCATGTACCGGTAAAAAGAATTCTTCGTTATCCCCATAGCAGCAGCGCACTCACCCGATAATCCATGAATTATAATCGGCATGTCGTCCTCCTTGCGGTATACGGAATACCGGCGACGGTACGGCTGCTTCGCGATAGTTCCTTCGTGCTTTTTGCGTCCGCTCACAACCCCGCCTTCTTTCTCGCAATCTCGATTCGCATATTGTACCAGCAGATATAGTAGGGCACGGCGTATCGCATTCTTTGCGAAGGCATGTGTCACATGGCGAATGATTGACAATACGGCGCACTTCGTCCGGGTGATAATACCGCCATGCGTTCAACTTCCTTGTTGGCACTTTGAGCAGCGCCTTTAATCGTTTCCACTCATTGCAAAACCAACGCTTCCATTTCTCGCACTCATAGCCGTGATTGCAGGTTTTCTCGTTCTCGTTTTTGCAATTCAAGCAAGGGCTTGGTCTTTTAGTCGCGGCCAAACAATTCAGCCTCCCTCCGTGAATCGTATTCCCAATCCTCGTTCGTATCGGGTTCTTCCATGCTGGGTCCGTAGTACCAGGACGGCAATTCCCCGTCCTGCTCCATATGCCGGATGATTGGATGATCAGGAATCATAGTCAGCCTCCTTGTCCGGGCGTTCCATGTCGTATATGATCGCATCCCTAACCGTCCGGATTTCCCGGACTGCCAGCTTGTCCAGTATGCCGTTCACATAGCCCCAGTTTCCCTTCCGCCCGGCGGCATCTGCGATGCCCATGGCATAGTCCAGCAGGGCAAGACGGTCAAAGTCAATGCGGTATTCCTGGTCATAGCCGGTAAGGGTTCTGTTAATTACAACCAGGCAATCGGCCGGGACGTAATCTCTGCCTAGGTGTTTTCTGACAAGCGCCTGCGTTTGGTCCACGATCTGCTGCACAATCCCTGACGTGATTCCGGAATAGACTCCGGGAACCAAGCCAATCAAACTGAGCTCTTCATCGGTTGCCTCGCGCGCCATATCACCATCACCATCATCACTTATATAACATTCGTTCTCTATCTCTATCTCTTTCTCTATCTCTATCTCTTTCTCTATCTCTTTCTCGCTTCCGGTTTGCTTGCCGTTTGCTTCCGGTTTGCTTCCGGTTTGCTTTGCGCTTCC